>CAMJNB010000209.1 GCA_946407175.1 uncultured Selenomonadales bacterium
GCCGCCTATAGAGGCGGGAGCTTGAAAAGCTCTTATTGACTAGCCTAAGTCGGAAGACTACGTTATTATCGTTATCACACCTACGAATGATGCTCTAGTTTGTAGCTCTGTGCAGGCTCTGTAAACAGTTCTGATGGGTAGGAACAGTCAACCTGAGGACAGTCTGACATTTCAGATAAGCGGTTATAACATTGGCGAAGGGCAACAAACTCCGGAAACGGAGGGACAGGACTTGCGAGTACCTGTCACGGCGATTCCTCCCCCACTTGCAGAAGTGGGGGAATCCTCGCCGATTTTGGTTGAACTTTAACCGCAGAAAAATTTTAGCTTGTACCCTTTGTGGACGAGACGGGAGGTTTTTTTCTTGAATAAAAAAGTTGCGTCGAAGTTGAGTGACGCGGAAAAATTTCAAATTGTCAGGCGTGAGGCGATTTACACGGGAATTGCACTTGCCGCGCTGATTTTTTTTTGGCTTATAGCCGGTTTCGGTACGGCGTCGCTTGACGTAAAAATTTTTCACCTGCCTTTATGGGCTTTACTCGGCAGTATCGGCGTATGGTTTTTTGCTATCGGCATAAGTTTTATTTTAAGCAGAAAACTTTTCAAAGATATGGACTTGGAGGGCGGCAAAGATGAATAACGGTGGAAGTTTAGCCGCACTCTTGCCGCTGATAATTTTCATGGCGGTAATGGTCGGCATAAGCATTTTTGTAAAGCATCAGCAGGCGGGAAAAAATTTCGTCGGCAGTTACTTTGTCGGCAACCGCGAACTCGGCGGATTCGTGCTGGCAATGACTACGGTTGCAACGTACAGCTCGGTAAGTTCATTTGTCGGCGGTCCCGGTATGGCGTTCACGGTAGGTTTCGGCTGGATTTATATGGCGGTCGTGCAAGTCACGGCAATTTTTTTGGTGCTGGGAATTTTCGGCAAGCGCGTGGCACTTTTGGCGCGAAAGTTAAACGCGGTGACCGTCGTCGACATAATTCGTGCAAGGTTTCAATCCAACTTTTTGGCGGCAGTCGCGGCGTTCGTGATAGTTTTATTTTTCTGCGGCACAATGACGGCGCAATTTGTCGGCGGCGCAAAATTATTCGCGGCAGTCACCGGCTACAGCTACGAGGCGGGATTAATTTTATTCGGACTTGTCGTCGTAATTTACACGTCAATCGGCGGCTTTCGCGCAGTTGCACTAACCGATACATGTTGCGCACTGATAATGATGATCGGCATAGTTTTACTTCTGCACTACGTCTTGCAAGCCGGCGGCGGATATTCACAAATTATGTCGACGCTTGAAACGAATCATCCCGAAATGTTTGAACCGTTTTCAATGGGCAATATGCCGTGGGGAATTTATTTTACGCAATGGTTTTTGGTCGGCATTTGTACAATAGCTCTGCCGCAGTCCGTCGTACGCGGTATAAGCTACAAAGATACCGGCGGACTTCATCAAGCAATGCTGATTGGCACGGTGGTAGTCGGCTTTATGAATATCGGCATAAACTTCACCGGCATTTTGGCGCACGGAGTTTTGACCGGCGACGCGTCAAGTTATGGCGGCGTAGATAACATTATCCCCACTACTATCACAACGGTTATGCCGAAAGAATTGGTGGGACTTGCGATAATCGGACCATTAGCCGCGTCAATCTCTACAATATCGGGACTTTTAATCGTGGCGTCAAGCGCGATTGTCAAAGATGTCTACCTGCACTACAAAGAAAGTAAAAATGAAGTTGTAAGCGACGGCAAAATAAAATTTTTGTCAATGGCGATAACCGCGATAATCGGCGTGGCGGTATTTGTGATAGCGTTGACGCCGCCTAGTTTAATTTGGCTGATTAATATGTTTGCATTCGGCGGACTTGAGACGGCATTTTTTTGGACGTTGCTTTTCGGACTTTTTTGGCGTCGTGCTAATAAAACCGGCGCACTTTTATCAATGGTCGGCGGCACAATTATTTACTGTGCGACACAGGCGGCGGGATTTAAATTTTTCAACCTGCACCAAATTACAATCGGCATCACCGTTTCACTGATTTTATTTTTAATCGGCTCATACTTCGGTAAGTCTTCTGACAAAGACACGCTGAAAATATTTTTTCCGTGATATTTTATATTGGCAATTTTGTGATTGAAATTTAAAAGTGTTGTGATATAATTGCCGGAAATATTAATTGGAATTTACAAAATTTTTATATAAAACTTTCAGAAAGGGGCAGTGTGTATGTTTGGAATTGGCGTACCTGAATTGATTTTAATTTTAGTAATTGGGCTGGTTGTCTTCGGACCGGGCAAATTGCCGGGAGTAGGTAAGGCACTCGGACAGAGCATTAAAGAATTTAAACAGGCTAATGCGGAAGACACAAAACCTTCTGACGCCGAAAATAAAACCGATAAGAAATGACGTTGCCTGAAGACAAACTGCAAAAAGCGGCAGATGAAAATTCTGTAACGGCTAAAGATGATTTAACAACTACTGATGACGCAGAAAAAAATTTAGACGACGGCTCCATGTCGCTGACCGAACACCTTGAAGAGTTGCGTTCGCGCATTATCAAAAGTTTGCTCGGCGTAGTCTTTGGCAGTTGTGTTGCCTATTTTTTTCTTGACGAAATCACAAAATTTTTGGCGGCGCCGGTTGGCAAGCTGTATTACATGCAGCCGGGCGAGGCGTTTTTTACATACCTTAAAATTGATATCGTTTCAGGCTTTTTGATAGCTTTGCCGATAATTTCTTTTCACGTTTGGCGATTCTTCCTTCCGGCGCTGACTTTTAAAGAACGCGCGGCTATCGGAATAATCTTGCCGGCATCGGTAATTTTATTTTTCTCCGGCTTGGCGTTCGCATTTTTCCTGATTATGCCGACGGCACTGAAATTTTTCATGGGGTTCAGCTCGGACGAACTTCAGTCAATGTTTTCGTTCCAAAACTACTTCGACTTCGTGATAATGTTTTCTCTGCCATTCGGCTTTGTGTTTGAAATGCCGCTGGTGATAATCGTCTTGGGCAAGCTCGGCATTTTGACAAGCGAATTTTTAGGCAAGTATCGGCGAATAGTTTTTTTCTTGTCATTCGTAATCGGCGCGCTTGTCACAACGCCTGACGTCATCACTCAAGTTGCCGTTGCAATTCCGGTAATGTTGCTCTATGAAGTCGGCTACCTCATAGTAAAGTACGTGCTGAAAAAATAATCCTGCGAAATTTTTAAGTCTTAATATTTTTCTTCCTGCCGCGTATAAGTGACGGAATGAAAAAAAAGATTTTAAAGGAGAAATTAAAATGTCAGAAGAAAAAAATATCAATGAAGAAGTTTTGAACGAAGAAGAATTGAACGACGTGGCAGGCGGCTACGGTTGGGAAATTAAAGACGACAAAGCGCGTTTTGCAGCACTCGGTATAAGAATTACCAGCGGCAAAAATGATGAAGAGCAGTTGAAAAATGCTTTTGCAAGATTCGGCATTACAGTTGAAACGTATCACGGCGATTGGACTAAAAATGAATACCGCATAAAAGGCAGAGAAATTACGCGCGAACAGGCATGGGAGAGAATTTACAGCCGCGTAAGATAATTAAGATCGTAGAGAGTAGATTGTAAAAGTACGTTAATAAAATTTTGGGCGACGGGTAACACCGCCGCTTTTTTTATTTTCAAAAAAATATCTTGCCAATACGCTGAATTTTTTGTACAATACGTTTACATTAAATTTTGAAAATTTTTCAGGCTAAAAGAGTTCCTGTTAATTGGTTACTACGGTTCGAATCCGAAATTACTCTTCGCCTGTTGTCGGCATAAAAAGTTCCTGTTTTGATTATGTGGCTGTTGCAATTCCGGTAATGTTGCTCTATGAAGTCGGCTACCTCATAGTAAAGTACG
>CAMJNB010000210.1 GCA_946407175.1 uncultured Selenomonadales bacterium
AAGTTGCTGGGTGATTGTCGAGGCGCCTTCTTCAATTTCTCCTGCTTCAACGTTCACCACTGCGGCACGTGCAATTCCCATTACGTCAAAGCCGCTGTGCGAATAAAAACGCGCGTCCTCAACCGCAATTACCGCCTGTTGAAGTGAGCGCGGAATATTGTCCAACGAAACATAGTGTGGAATGCGCCGTACACGATCTTTTACCGCATCTTCAATCGACCATAACCTTTCGACTCTGCCGACAACGCCTACGTCCACATTGCTTACCGGAATTGCCGACGACCTGCTGTCATTTACCGCCCTGTCTTCGCGATACTTTCTTTCTTCAGTTAAAGGCGGCTTGTAGTCGTCAGATTTTTTTTCCTCAAGTGCAGGTGATTTATCCGTCAATTGCCTTTCAACTGCCGGCGTCGACGTTTTTTTATTTTTGTCTTCGTCACCGAAAAAATCTTCCACGTAAGAGAACAGATAATCTATCGGGTGCGATGACCTTATTGCCAGCGTTATGAAGAATGACGCCCAAAATACGAAAATCAGTGCGGCTAATATTTGAAACAATCTTATGATAAATTTAAAGGACCTTCTTTTTTTTGGTTGCTCGGACATTTGACTAATCGCTTGCCCTTTCTTTACAGAATAATTTCAGATTATAGCCGATTGTAGACTAAAGAAAAATTTTTGTCAAGAGTTTTTAACGGTTAGCTATTAGCTTTTAGCTGGTAGCCGGTAGAAATTTTATAGCATTAGTGCCGCTATGAGAAAGATAACCGTTGCAGTGTACATCAGGCGAATTGTCAGCAGAATATGTTGCGGATTTAACAATTCGTTCGGGTCTCCCATGTACGCGCGAAAACTCGGCACGCCGAAATATGAATTAATGCCGCCTAATTGAATGTTAAGCGCACCTGCTACCGTAGCCTCCGCGTAGCCGCCATTGGGACTTGGGTGTTTCGCCGCGTCTCGTTTCATCATCTCAAAGGCGTTTTTGTAATCCAAATGCAAAATGAACGCCGAAATTATGAATAAAAGCGCCGTTATTCGTGCCGGAATAAAATTCGCTACGTCATCAAGCCTTGCCGCAACACGTCCGAAGTAAAAATATTTTTCGTTCTTGTAGCCTAACATTGAATCCATAGTGTTGACTGCGCGATAGGCAACTGCTAAAGGCAAGCCGCCGACCGCGAAGTACAACAGCGGTGAAATAATTCCGTCCACCGTATTTTCTGAAACAGTTTCCACCGTAGCGCGTACAACTTCTCCTTCGTTTAAATGCACCGTGTCACGTCCGACAATCCAGCCGACCTTTCTGCGCGCCTCCAAAATATTTCCGTCAGTCAGCAGAAAATAAAGTTCACGTCCCGCGTCGGCAAGTGAACGCGGCGAAATCATAAAGCTTAGTGCAAGTGCCTCAATAAAAATTTTCAGAGTGAAACTTCCGGTCAAACTTGCAAGCAACACGACTGCCACGCCGACGCAGTAACTTACAAGTAAAACTACTGAAACCAAGACGCCGCCCATACAAATTTTTTTTATGTAGCCGTCGCTGTCACGGCGCAAAATTTTTTCAAGAAATGAAATCAAGTTGCCCATAAGCACGACGGGGTGAAATTTACTGCGCGGATCTCCAATCAGCGCGTCAATCAAAAATGCCACTACGGCAGTAATCATAGGACTCATATTTAATCTTCAATGTCATCAAAAATTTAAATGTCGATAAAAATTTATCTTATGAAGTGCGTATAAATCGGCTCTTCTTTTTCCGGCAGACCGAATTTCTCTTTGCCAATCGCAATGCTTTTCATAAGGAAGACCATATTTTTTGCAAGGGTGCGCATAATCTGCATACCTTCACCGTCCTGCGCGGCTTGACCGGGCTCAAGACCGAAGGCGTTATTCCAATATTGGCTTGAAACAACAGGCATACCGCTGATTGTGAAATATTTGTTAAGCTCGTCGAAAGTTGCGGTGGTACCTGCGCGACGCGAAATTACAACTCCTGCGCCGACCTTCATTGTCTTATCAAAATGCGTGCTGAAAAAAAGTCTGTCCAAAAAAGAAATCAAAGTGCCGTTAGCCGACGCGTAGTAAACCGGAGAGCCGACAACAAGACCGTCAGCCTCTTCAAAAAGCGGCGCCGTTTCATTGACGATATCATTAAAGACGCATTTGCCGGTTTTAAAGCAGTTATGACAGGCGACGCAACCGCGTACAACTTTGTTGCCGACGTGTACCAATTTTGTTTCAATTTTCGCCGCGTCAAAAACTTTAATCATTTCATTGAGTGCCGTTGCAGTGTTGCCTTTAGCGTGCGGCGAACCGTTGATAATTAAAACTTTCATTCTAAGCGCTCCTTTATAAAAATAGCTTTCAGCTTTCAGCTTTTAGCTTTCAGAATCCTGCAAGCCGTAAGCTGTAAGCTAAAAGCTTTTAATTCTTAATTCTTAATGAAATTAAATCTCTTCGCCGTTCGTAGCAATGACGTTTTTGTACCAATCAAAAGATTTTTTCTTGTAGCGGTTACCGGTACCCGTGCCGTCGTCATTCAAGTCAACGTAGATAAAGCCGTAGCGCTTAGCAAGTTCGCCTGTCGTGAAACTTACAACGTCAATGCAGCCCCAAGGAGTGTAGCCCATAAGGTCAACGCCGTCAATTTCAACTGCCTTTTTCATTTCGCGAATGTGTTTGCCGAGATATTCAATTCTGTAGCTGTCGTCGCAGGTTTTATCGTCGTTAAGCTTATCAAATGCGCCGAGACCGTTTTCAACAATGAACAGCGGCTTTTCGTAGCGTTCCCACATAAGAGTAAGCGCGTACCTTAAACCTACGGGATCAATCGACCAGCCCCAGTCTGAAACTTTCACGTAGGGATTTTTCACGCTGTGTTCATTACTGCCGTAGGCGCCGATGCTTTTATCTTCAACGTCAGCTTTAACGGTGTTGGACATATAGTAGCTGAAACCGATATAATCAACCGCGCCTTTCGCCAAAATTTCTTCGTCGCCCGGCTCCATATGCGGACCGTTGCCGGTACGTTCCCATTCTTTTTTTGCGTAACTGCCGTAATGTCCGCGTGCGTGCACGTCCATAAACAAAAATCTTTCGTGCATTGACTCCTGCGCGATAACAATATCATCGGGGTTGGACGAAAAAGGATAGTACGGCACAAATGAACACATACAGCCGATTTTAAAGTCGGGATTAATTTCGTGACCTTTAGCAACTACCAACGCGCTGGCAACAAGTTCATGGTGAGCCGCTTGCAACATTGACTTGGCGGGATTTTCAAGCTTTGAAAAACGTATGCCGGAATTTACCCAGCCGAAAATGTCCGTTGAAAGCGTCGTCTGATTGTTAATTTCGTTAAACGTCATCCAATACTTGACCTTGTCTTTGTAACGTTTCATAACCGTTTCGGCGTAGTGTACAAAGAAGTCAATCAGCTTGCGATTCGTCCAGCCGCCGTATTTCTGCGTAAGGTAGTACGGCATTTCAAAGTGACTGAGTGTAATGACGGGTTCGATATTATATTTTAAAAGCTCGTCGAACAGATTATCGTAAAACTGCAGACCCTTTTCATTCGGTTCAACTTCATCGCCGTTGGGAAAAATGCGCGACCATGAAATTGACGTGCGGAAACATTTAAAGCCGAGTTCCGCGAAAAGTTTAATGTCGTCTTTGTAGGTATGAAAAAAGTCAATGCCCTTGTGATTGGGATAATTTTCACCTGCAATGACGCCGTCGGTGATTCTGCGTGCAACTTTGTTACTGCCGCCGGTCATAACGTCGGCAACACTTAAACCACGTCCGTCAACGTCGTAAGCGCCTTCAAGCTGATGAGCGGCAACGGCTCCGCCCCATAAAAAATTT
>CAMJNB010000211.1 GCA_946407175.1 uncultured Selenomonadales bacterium
ATTTCTTCACGGTAAATGGCGTCCGCGTCCTGCACGATTTTAATTTTTTCCGCCGTAACTTCGCCGATAATTCTAATGCCTAAGCCGGGACCGGGAAAAGGTTGACGACTTACAATATTTTCCGGCAGACCGAGTTCACGTCCCGCCGCACGCACTTCGTCTTTGAAAAGCAGACGCAACGGCTCAATAATCTCTTTGAAGTCCACAAAGTCCGGCAGACCGCCTACATTATGATGAGACTTTATGACGGCGGATTTACCAAGCCCGCTTTCTATCACGTCGGGGTAAATCGTGCCTTGTACCAAAAAATCTACCGCGCCGATTTTCTTTGCAACTTCCTCAAATACGCGGATAAATTCTTCGCCGATAATTTTACGCTTTCTCTCCGGCTCTGTCACGCCTTGAAGTTTTTGCAAAAATCTTTCCGCCGCGTCAATGCGTACGAAGTTTAAATCATAATTTTTAAACGCCGCCTCGACTTCATCACTTTCATTTTTGCGTAAAAGCCCGTGATCCACAAATACGCACGTCAAATTTTTTCCCGCCGCTTTACTCAACATTACCGCCGCAACACTGGAATCTACGCCGCCGGATAACGCACAGAGTACCTTGCCGTTGCCGATTTTAGCTTTCAGCGCGGCTACCGTGTCAGCTACAAAAGTGTCCATCTTCCAATCACGTTTACAGCCGCAAATATCTACGAAGTTTGAAAAAATTTTCTTGCCTTCAACCGTGTGCAAAACTTCAGGGTGAAATTGTACGGCGTAAAGTTTTTTATCGGCATTTTCAGACGCCGCAATCGGACAATTTTCACTGCGCGCAGTTACCGTGAAATCTTTCGGCAAGGTGAAAATCCTGTCGCCGTGACTCATCCATACTACGGAATTTTTTTCAACGCCGTTAAAAAGCCTACTGTCGCTTAAAACTTCTAAATCAGTTTTGCCGTATTCTTTAACTTCGGCTTTTTTCACTTCACCGCCTAAAACGTGAGTCATTGCCTGTGCGCCGTAACAAATACCGAGTATAGGAATGTTCAAGCTGAAAAGTTCGGCAGGCGGCAAGCTTGAATTGGCGTCATAAACACTTTGAGGACCGCCTGTCAAAATAATTCCTTCCGGCTTAAGGTCGCGAATCGCGTCAAAATTTATCGCTGTACCGAGACCGCTTTTAACGTTTTTGTCAGCAGAAATTTTACCGTCCGTCAGCGTATGAACTTCGCAGTAAACGTGATTTTCGCGTACACGCCGCGCTATCAGCTGATTGTACTGCCCGCCGAAATCTAATACTAAAATCATTTACTTCACCTCATTCAAGTTTATCATTCAAGTTTGTGTACCAAAAATATATCGCCTAACTGGGTTGGATAATTTTGATATTCCCACAATTTTTCAATAGGATTAACTATAATTTGATTTTCCGGAGTATTCTGTTGAATCCAAACATAGCCGACATAAAGTTCCGATAAAAATTTCATCATTTTTTCGTAGTAGCCGGATTTTTTATAAACGTGCGGATTAAACTCCATGAAAATCGGCGCGGGATTTTCTGTCAAAATATTTTTCATACCGAGTAAAATCGGCGGCTCAAAACCTTCCGTGTCAATCCAAACATACTTAACGTCTTTGGGCGAAATTTTTTTGTCGGCAAAATATTTGTCTAAAGTAATTATTTTAATAAGTTCACTTTCTTGTTTAGGATTATTTTCATCTGCAAAAAGTTTGTTGGCGCCGGGATTTAATGGAGCTCTATACATCGTCATTTCGCTTTCTTTGTCGCCGAGTCCGAAATTTTCTACAACGGCTTTTTCGTATACGTCATTGAGAATTAAATTTGCACGCAGGAGTTTAAAATTTTCGGGATCGGGTTCAAATGCAAGCAGTTTTAATTTAGGCGTCAACTGCTTCAAAAAATAAACTCCCGTCGTGCCGATATTGGCGCCTAAGTCCAAAAACAAACCTTCGCCGTCGTCAATGCCGTAAAATTTTTGTGCTAAGGAATGAAAAAGTTTCATATCCTCTTCAGACCAAGTTTTTCTTTTGAGATACATTGTACCCAAAATAATGTCATCTTTGGACGTGGCAATATAATGAAGATCGTCCGCCGTCGTGCAACTCATAAAGTAATTAAGCTGTCGCGCGGTATTGAAAGTCAAGAGGCGATACGCTTCCAACCCCCCCCCGCTTGGTTTGAGCAACGTATACATAGCGGCGGGGTGCATTGCCCAACTTCCGGCGTCAAGCGCGAAAATGACGCGTTCCGGCGCAATGTTCATGAACTGCATTAACGTCATAAAGAAAGGACGTGCGCCCTGCTCAAAGAGTAAAAGGTACTCCCACGAATTTTCCGCCAGCAATTTTTTATCTGTTGCAGGGTTAATCGTGCCGACAATTTCAAGATTTTCTTTAAAAAGATTTTCATCAATCCACTGCGCGGCAATGCCGGTGTAATCGCAAATTAAAACTTTCAAAAAAATTCCTCCTCACTAAATTTAAACTGCTGTAATTTATAAATTTTAAACTTCAGCAATTTGGTTGAACTTATCGCCGTAGGCAAGCGCAAGATTTTTTCTAAGCGCGGAAAAATATTCTAAGTCAGATTCGGCAGTGACATATTTTTCAGCGGCATCACCTGCGGCAACCAAAATTTCCACGTCACGAAAAACGTCTGCAATTTTTAAATCGGGTAAACCGTGTTGCGCTTCGCCGAAAAATTGACCGGGACCGCGAAGTTTTAAATCTATATCGGCAAGCTTAAAGCCGTCCGTCGTACACTCCATTGCGGCAAGTCTCTCTTTAGAATGCTCCGCCTTACCGTCAGAAATCAAGTAGCAATAAGATTTTTCCGCGCCGCGACCGACACGACCGCGCAGTTGGTGAAGTTGCGCCAACCCAAAACGCTCCGCATTTTCAATAACCATTACCGTCGCATTGGGGACGTCTACGCCGACTTCTACGACCGTAGTAGCAACAAGAAGGCTGATTTTACCTGCGCGGAAATCCTCCATAATCGCATCTTTTTCTTTCGCCTTCATCTTGCCGTGCAGAAGTCCGCAGGGAAAATCGCTAAAAATTCCGTTACTAAGCATTTCGTACATTTCAGTTGCGGGGTCTATGTTATTCAACTTTTCAGACTCACTTCGTTCAATCAGCGGACAAACTACGTAAGCTTGCCGACCTTTTGAAAGTTCAGAGTGTACGAAATTGTAAACGGTTTTGCGTGACCTTATGCCTTTGACAACGGTTTCAACCGGCTTTCTGCCCGGCGGCAGTTCCTTGATAAGCGAAACGTCCAAATCGCCGTAAACAGTCAGCGTCATGGTACGCGGTATCGGTGTTGCAGTCATTACCAGCATGTCGGGAATTGACGTTGACTTTTTTTCAAGACTTGACCTCTGCGCGACGCCGAATCTGTGTTGTTCGTCCGTGACAACTAAGCCGAGCTTGTCGAAGTTTACGCCTTCCTGCAAAAGTGCGTGCGTACCGATTAAAATATCAATTTCGTGATTTTCAATCTGCCGGTAAACTTCTTCGCGCCGCTTTTTGGACGAAGTAATTTTAGCGCTTAGAAGTCCGACACGTACGCCCAATTCACTCAAAAATCGCGTGAAGGTTTCGTAGTGTTGCGCCGCCAAAATTTCTGTCGGTGCCATGAACGCGCCTTGATAACCGTTTTCCACTGTCTTAACAAGCGCCAACATTGCCACCGCCGTTTTGCCGGAGCCTACGTCGCCTTGAATCAGCCTACGCATCGGCAAATTGCTTTCCATATCTTTTTCGACGGTTTTAAAAGTTTTTTTCTGATCTTTCGTCAAATCAAACGGCAGACTTGTCAGCGCCTTTTTCACCAATGCGCC
>CAMJNB010000212.1 GCA_946407175.1 uncultured Selenomonadales bacterium
CTATTAACGTTTTTGTGAGTAAGGGATACCGTTTCACTCCGCCCCCACTCGCGCGGCAGGGAAATTTATCCCTACTCCCCGCAAAATTTCAATCCACGCCGGCATTTTCAAGAGCGCGACTAGCCTATTAACGTTTTTGTGAGTAAGGGATACCGTTTCACTCCGCCCCCACTCGCGCGATAGGCTTTATTCTATCCTATGTTATCCTACGTTTACGCCGTAATTTCTGCCAAGCGCCGCGAGACCGCCTTCAAAGCCGGAGCCGATTGCGTTAAATTTCCATTCGCCGCCGTGACGATAAAGCTCACCTACAACAACCGCAGTTTCGATTGAGAAATCTTCCGTCAAATCGTAGCGAATAAGCTCTTCACCTGTCGCCGCGTTTACAATGCGAATAAAGGCATTTTCGACTTGACCGAAATTTTGTTTACGCTGTTCAGCTTCATAAATGGTAACGGTGAAGTCAATCTTCTGAATGTTGTCGGGAATCGCGGGAAGATTGATTTTAATCTGTTCGTCGTCGCCTTCGCCTGCACCTGTCAAGTTGTCGCCCATATGTTCGACTGAACCGGAGGAATGCTTTTTGTTGCCGTAGAAAATAAATTCGTTGTCCGTCGGCACGGTACCGGTTGCGTTAAGCATAAATACGGACGCATCCAAGTCAAAATCACTGCCGCCGTCATAGCGTTTCACGTCCCAGCCGAGACCGACTACAACTTCTTTCAAGCCGGGATTCGTCTTTGTCAAGTCAACTTTCTGACCTTTTTTCAAACTTACTGCCATTTAAATATCTCCTTCCAAAATAATTTGTACAGAAATTTTTTTAAAGCTTGCATAATTTACCACAATTAAAGATTATTTGCAAGTAAAAATTGCCGTGCGAAGATTAAAACGAATGACGGTTGAGAAAAGCTAAGATAACGTCGAAAACTTCATCTTGTACCCAAAATTCGTCCGAGTGATTCGCATTTGGAATTACGTAGCGTTCCGAGTCAACGTCGGCATTTTTCAGCGCTTGAAAAAGTAAATCGGTTTGACTTGGCGAAACAACGTCATCAGCCGTCCCGTGCATTAAAAGCATTGGCGCGGAATATTCCGTGACGTAATTAATTGGATTGGCATTAGTCGCCAATTTTTCATCAGTGAACACCGTCCCCGCGTGACCTCTGAATTGCGGCACGCCGAAAAGTAAAAGTGATTCTGATGCCGCCGAAAATTTATGCAACGCCTTTCGCTCTTCGCTGTAGTCTTCGGCAATTTTCGTCAAGTCCGTTACGCCGTACAAACTCACTCCCGCGCAGATTTTTGGGTCATTAATCGTCGACACAAACGCCGCAAGGTATCCGCCTGCACTGTCACCTACAACGCTGATTTTTTCCGCGTTAATGTTAAATCTTTTTGCACTTGCACGCAGAAAACCTATCGCGTTTCTCACGTCCTCAACCGGTTGCGGGAAAACCGAATCAGGCGCCGTGCGATAATTTATACTGCCTACAAAATATCCCGCCTCTGCAAAGCGCATTCTCAACTGCGGGCAACGTGCACGATTAGCCGAAATAAATCCGCCGCCGGTTACGAAAATCACTGCGGGCAACGGCTTTTCACTCTGCGGCAAGAGAATATCCATTTGCAACTGTTGCCAGCTCGACGAAAAGGTTGGAACCTGCGCGTAGACAATGTCGGGAATGTAGTGAACTTTCCTGCGTTTAATTTCAACGTTTAAAACTTTGCTTTCAAAATGCATCTTAAACTCTCCTTTTAGTGAGTAGTGCTACAAGCTATCAGCTAATTATTTCAAAATGCCGACCATACGCAGTAAAAATTTCGCGTTGGTAGTGGTGCAACGTCCCTGCCTAAGTTTAAAGTCAAATTTAATTTCGTTATTCTCGTAGTATTCTTCAAAATGCGCGTTTGAAATATTTTCCATTTCGCAAAGTTCAAAGTCGTGCGTCGTGACAAGGGTGATACTGCGCGAATTTGTCAAGCGCTGAATTGCCGCCTTAGCGCCCATTAACCTGTCCGCCTCATTCGTTCCTTTGAAAATTTCGTCGATACAAATTAACATCGGCAACTTTTTTTCACTGTACTCAATCATACTTTTAATTCGTAAAAGTTCCGCGTAGAAAGTCGAAAGACCTTGACCGATATCGTCATTAACCCTAATCGACGTGAAGACTGCAAGGCGGCTGACAGAAAAACTTTCCGCGCAGACGGGAGCACCTGCATAAGCCAAAATCACCGCGCCGGCAAGAGTCCTAATCCACGTCGTTTTGCCGCTCATATTCGCGCCGGTTATAATCGTCGTACCTGCCGTGAAACTTGCGCTGTTCGGTACGGCTTTTTTACTTGCGATTAAAATACTTGATAAATTTTTAGCCTCAATTTTCGGCGCGGGGTCGTCAAGCAACGTAGGAAAGCAGTAAACGTCGCGCGTTTGACCGATTGACGCCAAAGAGATTAAAACTTCCGCCTCCGACCAAGCGTCAATCCATTTTTTCAAATGCCGTGCCGCCGTGATTCGCCAGCTGATAAATGCCGCGACGCAGAAAAAATCCATCATAAACAGCGCATTGCCTAAAAAGTAAACGAACGGATTTTTCCGCGCGTTCACAAATCTTACAAGCAAAGTCAGCGTCTTTAATTTTTGTGCCGCCGATACTTCGTCAGTCAATGCGTCACGAATTTTATGCATACTCGATGAACTGAAGTCAGTCGATTCAAGCCTTTCAAAAATGGATTGGTACAGCCTAAGTTCCTGCGACAACATTTTAAGCGGCTTTAAAATTTCGGCGGTACGTGACATCATTGCAAGCGATACGCCGAATGAAAATACCGGCACTGCCGCCAAAAGCATAAACATTGACATAGCGTCAATAACCTGCGCGTAGGCAAGGGCGATTATCCCAGCCATTAAAGGTACCGGCAAAAATCGCAGGTAAAAAATTTTGCTGACCGGCGGCAATTCCTCTTCCATTGACTTTAAAAGCGGCGTAGTGTCGTGGTTGTTCGGCATAAGGCGGGCGAATGCCTCAAGGTCAAGTGAAAGGCGCGGACGCTGTAAAAGTTCGGCAACACCTTTTTGACGAATGCGAATTTCCGTGAAATCTTCAGGCGGTATCGGTGAAAATGACGCGGCTAATCTGTCACGCCCACGCTTTGTACGTGCCGCGCAGATATATTGGAAGATTGAACCTGCGCCGAAAATGTAAAGGTCAACGTCCTGCGGTCTTTCGCTGTCAAGATAAATACTGCCGTCATTTGAACGCTTACGCCACGTGCCGCGAGCACGAACAATGTATGAGTTTAAAACGTTAAGGCGACTTGTCAAAAATTTTTGCCGCCGCTTAATGTCGTCGTGACGTCCTACCAGCGTCATAAAAATCATAAACAAAATTGCCGCGCCGATATATGCGTAGTGGTAGCCGTCTTGTCCCAATGCCAGCGCTATGATGACGGCAATAAAAACTGCTGAACGAGTCCACGAAATTCTTTTTTCGCGCTTATAAAGTCTTTTCTGTTCATCAAGGTCAATTTCTCTTTCATTATCGTAGAAAGCTTTATTCACTTCAATTTCCTTTCTGTTAAAAATTAATTTTGAAATTATAGCAAAAAAATTTTTCACTTTCAATTTTTACTTGTAAATAGTCTTAAATTGTGGTAATATACACATTATTGCAATAAACAATGTAAAAAATAAAAAGCTTATATTGCACAAGTGGGGGCGGAGTGAAACGGTATCCCTCGCTCAAACCAATCAACGCGATATAGGTTTGTCGCGCTCATTAAACTACCGGCGGGGATTGAAATAAATTAATGAAACGTGAAAAAATTTTGCTTGCATTTTAAAAATCA
>CAMJNB010000213.1 GCA_946407175.1 uncultured Selenomonadales bacterium
ATCTTTTAACAATAGAATCAATTCTTTTATTTAATTTTTTTTCATCTACATTATAGTATTTACCACACATAGTCATTAATTCTATAGGTGATAATTCTTTATATAATTTAGTATTACCAGATAAGAAAGATATCATCTTTTTAATCTCTGCCAAATTAGCTCGCGTCAAGGTGCGGTTATCAAGCGTGTAGGATTGAGCGCCAAGAAGGATAGCTTTTTCCGCCTCCATATACGCATAAAGCCGCTGTCGCTTAAGCGATTTTAAATCAAAATTTAAGTCCAAATATCCAGCTGTCTGTACGTAGCTGTATTGTCTTGTCGTGTTGGTCGCGGTTTCGGTGCCTGTGTCGGTGTCACCGATTCCGCCTTCAATAATTCCGCCCTCTTCTTCCAAAATGCCGCACCTCTTTTCGCCTCGCAAGATTTCATTGCCGCCAAATTGTAAACTCTTAAGTCCAAACTTTCATTTCTGACGCCGTCTGCAACTGGTTCCCACGCAATTTGAATGACGCCGCTGACTTTACGAAATACGCGGCGCTCCGCTATCAGCTGTTTAAAGTAAAGATTATCATAGCCGCGCCGCTCTATATACTTGTCATTTTTCGGAAAATGGAAGTATTGGGCGCCTTTTTCGGCTATACCTAAACGGGCAAAAATCTCCTGTTTGCCGTCGTCAACGCCCAAAATCGTAAGCGGCACCGGCAGATTTTTCAATTTTGTGTACTGATAAATCAGCGGAAGACCGGCTCCGCCTTTACCTTTAATCGGAAAGCGTTGTTTCTGCACGTTGGCTGTACAATACTCATATACCGCGCGTGTTGAATAGCCACTGTCAATAAAAGTACGTGACACTTTCAACGGCGTGCCATCCTCAAAGTAAAATTCACGGTCAAGAATTTTGTCAAGCTCGTGCCAAGTGCCGACGTCTGTAGGTTCGCCCATTATGACACCGCGCTTTATGCCGTAACATTCTTCATCATAGCCCCAACCGCAAATTTCGTATTCTAATCGGTTTTTCTGTACGTCAACCGCGCCCGTCAAGAGTAATACTCCGTCCGGCAATTCGGCTTGATATTCTTCGCGTCTGTCCAAAAATACTTGTTCGTCCTCGTATTCACCCGCTAACTTGTACGACAGACCAAATCGCGTGTTGTAAACTACCGCCTCGCGTGACGGCAAGCCTTTAGCCTCTAACCATTCGCGCATTATTTCTGCCCACGTCAACCACGGGGAAGAAAAGCCGTTAAGCCAAAATGACCTTATGCCGTTGTGAATAGCGTCGGGATTTTGTGCTACGTATTTTTGCGGCGCCGTCTTTATTGCGCGTTCATCAAAATCAAAACCGCAGTCGGGACATTTCCATTTTACGCTTTTAACAATGACGGTTTTATTTCCCGCGTCGTCGTGATTCTCGATAAAATCTACATTCATTGCGCGATAGTCAAGCGCGTGGTATTCGCCGCAATTCGGACATCGGTGTTGCCATTCTTCCTGCGTACCGGCTAAATATTCAATGTCAATACGGCTTGCACCTTCATTAGTCGGTGTAGAAAACAAGCCCATTTTGTAATTCCAAAATGTCGTCATTCTTTTAGCGGCAAGGTCTACCGGATCGCCTTCACTTCCCGCCGAAATTGGGAACCTGTCCACTTCGTCACAAAGTAAAATTCTAATCGGTCTTGACGCCAAACCTGCAGGCGAATTTGCACCGCCTAATACAAGTCTGCCGCCGGTAAAAAATTTAGATAAAATTGTTTGATTCGTGTCGCGTGTTTTTGCACTTTCTCCCTTGCCGTAAAAAAGCGGTGTTAAAATCTTCGTGTCTTGTATCATTCGTGACAGACGCGCCTTTGAAAAGTCCTGCGACATCTCGATAGTAGGATTGACCAGAAGAATACTGCAAGGGTCTAAGTGCGCGTATCTGCCAATAATGTTTAGCAAAATTTCGGTCTTGGCGACCTGCGCCGCCGATTTTACCACAACTCGGTGAATGTTATTTTTCGTAAAGGCGTCCATTATCTCTTTTGCGTACGGCGTGCGTGAAGTCCGCCATTGACCAGGCTCCGCCGCGTCTGCAGGTAATTGACGGTATTTGTCCGCCCATTCGCTGACAGCCATTTTGATTATCGGCTTTATGCCTTTCAGCAAGCATAGCCGATTAAGATAATTTTTACTCCTCATCGTCGTCTATGTCATTGTCATCTGTCATTTCGGATTTAAAATCTTCACTTCGATAATTTTTAGATAGCTCGTCTAAGCAATTCTCGATTTCTCGCGTTAAATTGTCGTAGACTTCACCGCGTATATCTGCCGGAAGTGACGCCGCGATTTTTGACGGCAAGCCCAATAACTTCGCGCGAAAATTTGTAAGGTGTTCAAGCATTACCATTTCAACCGTCGACGCCTCGTAAAGCTCGCCGCGCCGTTCCTGCAATTTCAATTCGGCAAGTTCGCGTTTTGCCCGTTCGTGCAATCCTTTTTCTTTCCAAAAGTTTACGCCGCTATCAGCAGATTGTTGACTGAGATAATAATTGCGTACACTATCAAAGGCAAGCACTTTGCCTTTGACGTCCGATTCATCGCGAACCACAATTTTTTCGTCCACAAGCTGAGTAATTCGCGCCTTAGACAATTCAAGGTAACGTGCTAATTTTGCTTGCGTCGTTGTTGCCTCGCTTAACTCTCCTGCTATTTCCAATTACCACACCACCTATTATTATAATTGCCGTCGGACGCCGTAAAATAGTTAAGGTTAAGTAAAATTTTTTCATTGTGCCTAGCGTTTTGCTGGGGTCGACGCCCGCAGAGCCCGTCGCCACCGCCGCGGAAGTCCCTTGACGGGGGGCGTCCACTGAAAAATGAGTGCAAAAAAGGCGGCTCGTCACCGCCTAATCTTTTCTAAAGGAGAAATCATATTGAATGACTGGTATTTTACGCCGCGTTTATTATCTCATAGCCAATTCCTAACTTGCAAGCAACGTCATAAGTATATTGGCATAATCTCATGCTAACAATTTATTCTGCAAAGTCCTTTTTTATGCCGAGTGTTTTCAAGCCTTGACGACGAAGGCAATAAACGCGATTTTCCGAAAAATTCATCGTCTTTGCAATGTCGCAAAATTTTCTGCCGAAAACATACCTCTCGACAAAGACTTCCTTTGTCGCATTGTCGTCAAAGAGTTTGTCGATGTCTTTTGTTAACTTGCTCCTTGCAATCATACGCGAAATTGTCAAGTTTTTTATGTTTGATTCGCAATCTACTATTTGCGCTGTCAGCTCCTCTATGCTTGACTTTGGGTAGCTGTGGTCGTGCGGCATTCCGTCTATTTCCTGCGTAATGCGTGTTATCCAATCTCTAAGCTTGCTTAAGCGGTTTTGTTCCTTGCGTATTGCGTCGGTCAATACTGTAACTGTCGTCAGCTCCTCTTGTGTCATTCATCTTCCCTGCCTTCGTGACTTCAAAAATCCAAATTCCTTCCATGTTATATTATATCACGAACCGGCGGAATTTTGTATAACCACTTTTGTAAAAATATCTCTAAAACGCCGTAAAATTGGATTTAAGCGCCGTTCGCGGCGGGGTTCGATAGTTTTATCGTCGAGTCGGCGGGAAGGTCGTCTATGGGCAAATTTGGCGGTCGGCGGCGGCGTTTTTTATTTTTTTGTCTTTAAAGGGGTTGTCGGTGTATTTAGGTGTTTATCTTCCGGTTTTGTTTTTTGTTGCGGTTATTGTTACATTGATGTCAGCTGATTGATTGAATTGCCGTTTTTCCCCCTTTGCTAGTTTTTTTCGGTTTCGGTTTTGATAATGTTTGAATGCGGCAA
>CAMJNB010000214.1 GCA_946407175.1 uncultured Selenomonadales bacterium
GGAAAAAAATTCCATACGTCCGCTTATTACGAAGAATAAAGAAACGGGACTTTGGCAAAAAGCCGACGATGGAATTATGTTGCACGGCAAGCAGAGGTGTTAGCATGCAAGTTATTAAGTATATGTTTCAGCCGCATGGAGATGATCGCGGTCAACTTGTGGCGTTTGAAGAGTTCAAGGACATTCCCTTCCGCATAAAGCGCGTTTACTATATGTACGACACGAAGGCGGGGGTTGTACGCGGCAAGCACGCGCATAAAAGTTTGGAGCAGATTTTAGTTTGCATAACCGGCAGCTGTAAAATTTTACTCGACAACGGTCACGAAAAAAAAGTTGTTCACCTTGAAAAGCCGTATGAAGGTTTGTACGTTGCCAATGACATGTGGCGCGAAATGTACGACTTTTCGGAAGGCGCCGTGTTGCTTGTACTTGCGTCCGAGCTTTATGACGAGAGCGACTACATTCGCGACTACGACGAGTTTTTAAATTTAATAAAAATCAAAGACAGTAACGCTCCTACCCCCCCCCTTGCCGGTTGAGCATTGGCGAAAAAAATTGGTCTGCCTTTACGAAATATTTTTTTCCTTCGCATGGCGACGAATTTGGCAAAGTGGTTGCTGTTGAAGGCTTGAAAGATATTCCCTTCGACATAAAGCGTGTTTACTACATGTACGACACGAAAGCGGGAGTTGTACGCGGCAAGCACGCGCATAGAGATTTGGAGCAGGTTTTAATTTGTGTAACCGGCAGTTGTAAAATTTCTTTTGAAGACGGACGCGATAAAAAAGTTTTCACGCTTGAAAAACCGGAAGAATGGCTTTACATGCCGAAAAATATTTGGGGTGAACAGTTTGATTTTTCGGAAGGCGCCGTGTTGCTTGTACTTGCGTCCGAGCTTTACGACGAGAGCGATTACATTCGTGACTACGACGAATTTTTAGAATTGGTGAAGAATAAAAATGAAAATTGATTTAGCGATTTTAAACCGGCAATTTGAACTCTATCAAGACGAATATGAAAAAGCCGCGCTGAAAGTTCTTCGCGCAGGTTGGTACGTACTCGGTCAAGAAGTTGCGGCGTTTGAAAAGGAGTTTGCAAACTATCTCGGCGGCAAATTTTGTATCAGCGTAAATTCTGGACTTGACGCCTTGACGTTGTCTGTACGCGCTTTAGGCATTGGTACAGGCGACGAAGTTATTGTACCGGCTAACACGTACATTGCGACAGTGCTGGCGATAACCGCGAACGGTGCGACGCCGATTTTTGTGGAGCCGGACGAATTTTATAATTTGGACGCGGCTAAAATTGAATCTGCCGTCACGCCGAAAACTAAGGCGATTATGGTTGTGCATTTGTACGGTCAGGCGGCGCGTATGGATAAAATCTGCGCGGTTGCCGAAAAGTATAATCTCAAACTTATTGAAGACTGCGCACAATCTCACGGCGCGAAGTTCAAAGGCAAGATGACGGGAACTTTCGGTGACGCCGGTTGTTTCAGCTTTTACCCTACAAAAAATCTCGGCGCATTCGGTGACGGCGGCGCGGTTGTTACCGACAATTCAGACCTTGCAAAGACGCTTAAAATGCTTAGAAATTACGGCAGTGAAATTAAATACCATAACAAGCTTGAGGGCGTAAATTCGCGGCTTGACGAAATGCAGGCGGCACTTCTGCGCGTGAAACTTTCACACCTTGACGAGCTTAACGCCGAACGTAAAAAAATCGCCGACAAATATTTAGCCGGCATAAAAAATTCACGCTTAATCCTGCCGTCAACCTGCGCGGGAGCGGAGCACGTCTATCACCAATTTGTTATTCGTACGACGCGGCGCGACGATTTTAAACGCTATCTTGAAACCTGCGGCATTAAAACGGTGATTCACTATCCTATACCGCCGCACCTTGCCGAATGTTACGCGCGGCTGGGATATAAGCGCGGCGACTTCCCGATAACGGAAAAATATTCCGATGAGGTTTTAAGTCTGCCGATGTTTAACGGTATGACTGACGACGAAATTAATTTTGTAGTTGAGGTTTGCAATGGGTACGATGCTTAGAAAATTGGAAAGCCGCGACGTTACGGGTATGCTTGAATGGATGCACGATGAACGTGTTGCGAAAAATTTCAGATTTGATTTTATGTCGATGACTAAAGAAAAGGCGCTGGATTTTATTTCGCACAGCTTTACCGACGAGAATCAGCACTTCGCCATTGTTGACGCGCAGAATAATTATGTAGGGACAATCAGTCTGAAAAATATCTCTGCCGCTGACAGCAATGCCGAATACGCAATAGTTTTGCGCCGCGAATTTTGGGGCAAGGGCTACGCGCAGAAGGCGACGGCGGAAATTTTGGACTACGCTTTCAATACGCTGAACCTGCACAAGGTTTATTTGAATGTCTTGGAAGAAAATATCCGCGCCAATAAATTTTATAAAAAGTTCGGCTTTGCGTACGAGGGAACATTTAAAGAGCATTTGCGCCTGCCGCAAGGGAGGGGGTACGGAACTCTTTGCTGGTACGCGATAATTAGCGGACGCAATGAAAATAAACTCAATTCGTCTTAACATAAAGGCAGTGAATATTTTGAACAGAATAAAAAATATTGTCGGCAAGAAAACCGTACTGACGGAATTGGAGCCGAAATTCTTTGAATACGTGGTAAAGTGGCGTAATGATTCGGAGCTGAACAAATATATCAATCAGCCGTTCGTATTGACGTTGGAACTTGAAAAAAATTGGTACGAACAAAAATATTTGAATGACCCGACTCAAATGATGTACGTGATGCTTGATAAAGAGACGGAAAAGCCTTTTGCCACAATGGGATATACTGACTACGACGCGGACGAAAAAATTTGTATTTCGGCGCGTCTTATGGCGGGAGAGCGCGAATATCAAGGCAGTGTGTACTTGATTGAAGGGCTTTTTTTATTTTTTGACTGCGTTTACAATCGGCTGAATGTGGACACGATTTACAGTCACGTTGTGCGTGAAAATTTAATGTCACTGCGTCTGCAAAAACGGTTCGGATTTTTTGAAAATACTTCGGCGCCGCGTTTTCCCGAATGTTTAAAGGCAAGCAAATTTTCAATGGTTGAAATTGTCGGTACACGTGAAACATTTAAATCTGCGCGAAATAAAATTGAAAAGTTTTTAAATGAACTCTGTTGAAGAATTTACGTTTCGGAATTGATGTGAAAAGTTTATGTTGAGGAATTTAAAATGAATCTTGGCGAAGTTTTCAATTATCCCTACGACAATGATTTAATTATACGTAAAAGAAAGGCGTTACGGCGGGAACTTTTGGCGCGTGAAAATGTAAGATATCTTGACAAAAGAATTGCGATACTAGGCGGCTCCACGACGTCCGAAATTAAAAACCTGCTTGAACTTTTTCTACTGCAAGCCGGTATTCGTGCGACGTTTTATGAATCAGACTACAATAAATTTTATGAAGACGCCGTCTTCTCCAATAAGGCGCTTGATGATTTTAAGCCGGAAATATTCATAATTTTTACCGGCACGTCAAATATTTTAAGCCATCCAAATGTAAATGACACTGCGGCAGATGTGCAACAAAAACTTGAAAATGAGCTTGAACGCTTTAAAAATATGTGGCGCAGGTTGTCAAGCCGCCTGTAAAATTCGGTAAAACCGTAAAGCGCGACAAGTGAAAAAAACAGCAAAAAGTTTTCGAAAAATGCAAGCCGGTTGTACATCAACACAAAATGATTTAGTCCGAATAAAATAAACGCAGCGTATGCAGTGTATATGTTATAGTATTGCTTTACCATGAAAAAGATGAGTATCATAG
>CAMJNB010000215.1 GCA_946407175.1 uncultured Selenomonadales bacterium
CCTCTCGCCGCACTCATCGCTATTTCTTTCATACTTCCGCCGTTAAATGACGGACTTCCCGACAAAAGTCCTGACACCAATTCAGGTATTTTTTTCGTCATATAGAATAAAATCAGCGAATACAACAACACTTGCAAAAAATAGCTGATGTTGCCTATAAAGTCGCTTGAAGTCGCCGTTTCTCTCGCGTTGTCTACAAGTCCCGTCAAAATATTTACCGATAACGTCGCTATGAACGCTATGACAAATACTTTTATCGCCAAGTTAAACATTGCTCCGATTGCTTTGTCCGACAAAAATTTTAAATGTCCGATTACTCCGAACGGCAAAAGCGGGATTGTTATTAACGCCATTGTCCAAAATTCTATCCTCACCATAAACATTTCCAACGCCGTCAAGAACAAAATTATTACCGCCGCGACCACGCATATCAATCCGACCAATATTGTAAGCAAATTTTTCTGCTGTGCGTGTTCCCAAAATATATTGAAAAAATTTAGCGCGTTCGTCACTATTTGATTCGATTGCACTTCTATATTTGAGTCGGGACTAGCCTTGCTGTATTCTTTTATCATTTCTTCTGCGCCGCCCGCCGTGTAACCCAACGTTTCAAATCCTGAACTTAATGCCGGCATCAACTGAAAATTGGAATTTGTTCCTACCCAACTTTGAATTAAAAATATAAAGAATCCCACTTTCAATATCATAGAGACAAAGAAACTTATTTTGTCTCCGTGAATCAACTCCATTGAAACTTTTATTGCGCCGTCTATCATCGCCAATATCAACGTCAAATTTATTGCGTAGGGAGCAACCGCCGACGCGCCGCTCATTATCACTCCTATGTAATATCTCATAAATGGCGACAAAATATCTATTGACGGATCGTCCGCGCTTTTCAGTAAAAGTTTATAATCATCTATTTTTGTCGGCGTTGAAACATCTTGTACGCTCCATAAATTTAAAATTAAATCGCCGAAGTTTATCGCCAGACCTATTCCCAAAATCCAGCCCCAAAAAGCTTGTTTGCCGCTTTGTATTCCAAAACAGACCATACAACCTGCTACTGCCGTCATTATCACCGCGATTATTTTTGCCGACACCAATAAACTTTTGCTTAAATTGGTCAACTGTGTACGAAATATTTCTCCAAATCCCGCGCCGCCACCCGATAACCCATTCATCACCTGATTTACTGCCGCATTGTTATCTGCCACATATGCCGCACTTGCTACGTCAACTTCTGTCAAAATTAAAAGTCCTACAGCTATTGCCAACGGCTTTACCAAATTTTTCCGTGCCATACTGCCACCTTACTTTGAGTTTTCTACCCACTTTTTGGAAATGTTTTTTGAGTTGGTAAGAATCCTTTCGCTCTCTGCTTGCTCTTGTACTTTTGAATCGTAATAAGTAGCCATTGACGCCGCCATATGTGCTTTTGCTCTGTTACCTGCTGACACGCTCTGCAAAATATCGTATAAGAGATAATTTCCTGCTTGTAATACCTGCTGTTGTCCCTCTGCTTTGTTCGACGCCTCAAGTGCTTTTCTCGCGTCTTCCATATTCTGCTTGTCCATTTTTATAGTTTGTTGTGCCGCAAGCGCCGTTTCTTTCGACTCTTGGTGTATCGCCTTTTGTCGGCGTTGCTCATGTATCACAATGTCGTACACCGTCGCATTGCCGTTCAAAACGTCTTCAAGGTCGCCCATTCTCTCCGTCCAAATTTGCTGTATCGACGCATTTCCGTTCAACATTCCGTCAGGATAAATTAAATCTCCCGCAAGTGCCGCTTGATGTTTATCTTCATTGCGTTTCATCAATTCTTCCAACATTCCCACATCAAGCTTTTTCATATTCAAAATCATTAATGCCAACTGCTTTTGTTCTTCCGTCAAAATGTTTGCCGTTTGTATTGCAGTTTTTATCGCTTCTTCTATGTTTTTCTCATCGAAGACCGCGATTGCTGCTTCCGTTCGTGAACTTGTCGGCAACATCGACGTAAAGCACGCCGCTACCCCGATAACTATTCCGCTTACCACCGCTGTTTTTTTCACCCACGCCATTTTTCTCACTCCTCATGAAATTTGTTGAAATATTTTTTGATAATTGTTCGCCACATTTATCACGTACTGCCACGTTTCAGCGTAATTCGGAACTCCGCCTGCATTTAGGACGGCTTGTGGTCCGGCATTGTACGCCGCCACTGCATTTGTCACTGAATATCGTCCATAATTAGAAAATCTGTTCAACTGATTTTTCAAATAAAGTGTACCGCCGAGTACATTTTCCAGCGCGTTATATGGATTTACTCCTATCATTTGTGCCGTTTCAGGCATTAACTGCATCAATCCTATTGCTCCAACCGGACTTACCGCACGAAAATTAAATCTGCTTTCCGACTCCATTACCGCCGTTATCCATTTTTTCATTTCTTTCACCTCCCTCATTTTTTCACCAATTTTAATTTGATTTTACGCGCTCAAAATCTTATGTTTTTGCTTTTTTCAAATAAAAAAATCGGTCACATTTTGTAACCGACCCACGTTTTTCAATCTTCATCATCAAAAGATTTTACATTCTTTTCAAGTTCCGCAACTCGCTCTTGCAACATTACTATTATTTCTTCGTCGCGATTTAAGCGATACGCCATATAGAAAATTATCAGAATCAAAAACCCCGTTATCAGAAAAATCTCCTCCGCTCCGTTTCTACTTCCGGCAGAGAAATATTTCGATACTCCAGCCAATGCCTATTAAAATTTTCCTGCCCATATTGTTCAAGAATCTCAGCTGCTTTTTTATTATCGGCTTTATTCACTGCCACATACGCCAACGACAACGGACAATTTTCCAATGCCAACTCGTACAATCGGCAACCCAAAGGTGATACGTAGTAGTACTGCTTTTTCTTTATCGCTCCCGCTATTATCTCTACTTGGCGTTGATTCAGACCGAACATAAAATATTTTTCTTTCAACGTTTCTTCCAACGCTTTATCATTTGGCAAAAATATTTGGCTTGGACACGATTCTAATACCGTTGAAAATATCGGACTTTCCACTATATCCGTCAATGATTGCGTTGCAAATACCACCGACGCATTTGCTTTTCTCAAGACCTTCAACCACTCGCGAATTTTTTGCGCAAATTGTTCATTATCAAAAAATACCCAGCACTCGTCCAAAATTATCAACGTCGGCGCTCCCGTTAAACTTTGCTCTATCCTGTGAAAAATGTACATCAGCGTCGATCCTACTATTGCCGGAGTCGCCATCAGGCGTTCCATTTCAAACGCTTGCCACGAGGTTAATTGCAAACTGTCCGTGTCTGCGTCGAATATTTCTCCGTATGCTCCTGATATTGTCAGCGGTTGCAATGCCGTTTTCAATTCCACTGATTGAATTGCGTTTACCAAGTTTGTCATTCGACGAAAACTTTTTTCTTTATACGATGCCACTACATTTAGCGCATTCCATATCAATTTTTTGTGTTCCGGCGTGATTTTTACATTTTCTTGCCTGATGAAATCGCAAAGCCATTCTTGCACCCACTGCTTTTCTTTTTCGTTGTCAATCTGTGCCAACGGTTGAAATGATAATCGTTGATTTTCATTGCCCAAATCAAAAAATCTTCCGCCAACTCCCGCTGTCAACACCATTGACGACGCGCCTTTATCAAATATAAATATTCGCGCATATGGCAATGTATATTTCAAATATTCTTTGTGACGCTTAAATCTGTCCATTCTGTACAATGGCATTAACTTAACGAAAAGGGATAAAAATTTTATGATAGTCCTGAAAGG
>CAMJNB010000216.1 GCA_946407175.1 uncultured Selenomonadales bacterium
TTTCACCGGCAACCATACTTTTAACCGTGTCGGCAAGCGCGGTATTTTTATCGTGCCGAAGGTCGGGACCGTCCTCTTTCGACGCCAAAAGACCTTCTTTCTGCGCGGAAATAATTACCCGTCCTTTGTCGTTTAAAACAAAACTGAAACCGCGTTCACCGATACCTGTTTGAAGTACGGCGTTATTCATATCGGTGTTTGAAATGTCAAGCCCTACGACGCCTGCAAAACCGTTGGCGTCATAGTACGGCGCACTGCAACCTACAACTTGATAGGGGATGCCGTGTTTGTCAACGTCAATATCGGCGTACAAGTCAGAAAAAAGCGGTTTATTTGCGTCGCGCGCAGTTTGATACCATGGACGTTGACGCGGGTCGTAGTGGTAAATTTCTTCTTCAATTATCGGACTGTAATCGACGCCGGGCAAAATGCCGCTGCAAAGGAAGTAGCCGTTTTTGGAGCCTACGTAAAACGAACTTTTATACGTGTGGTAAGATTTTGCAAGCGGTACAAGGTAGTCGCGAATGTTTGAGGCAATTTCAATTTCATGACGCAACGCCGGACTTATGCCTTGTTCACGAAGTGCGGGGCTGTAGATTACATACGTTTCAGCTTTGCCGATTTTTTCATAGCGCGGGTCAGGCAGTGTACGCGGCGAATAATTTTGCGGATGGGACGCAATTTCAGTCATTGTGTCAGCCAAAATGATAACGTCCTGCATCATGCGTTCCATATCGCGGTTAATGTATTCTGCGCGGGATTCTACCAATGCGCTCAAAGTTTCAGTCAGCTGTTTAGTCAGCAGATCTTGCGTGTAGTTTGCGCCGGATTCGCCAAACTCCGTGCCCATTTCAGATACATCTGCGCGAATTGAAGAAAGACCGTAAATCCCAATGACACCTAAGACAAAAAAAGATAAAAGTCCTGCCAGTAAAACTAACATGCGGACTTTTTTATGGATATTAAATTTAAAATTCATTGTTGCACCGTGTTTAGAATAACTTTGTAAGGCGCAGGACGTTTTGACCGTCTTTGTGTTCGTAGCTTATTTTGTCAACATTTTTTTTGACAAGAAAAATACCGAGTCCTCCAATTTCGCGTTCCTCTACACCTAAGCTTGTATCGGGATCATCATGTTCCAAAGGATTGTACGGCATACCGGAATCAATGAAGGTTATGGAAATGGCGCGGGGATTTTCTTCAATTTCCTTTTGAACGGTGCAAATTCCCTTATTCGGCGTGTAAGCATAGTGTGCAACGTTTACAAAGAGTTCCTCAATAACCAGCTCCATTTGCATAATAATTTTGGGCTTGCAGTTTCTCTCTTCAAGCGATTCGATAATAAAGTCAGTGACTCTTTCCAAATTTTCTACCGTCGCTTCAACTATAATCTGTTCCATTGCACAGACTCCACTATTGCTCGATGTTCATAAGATCGGCAAAACCGGTCATTTCCAAAACTTCCATGACGGTATCGGATACATTGCGAATTTTCATGCTGCCTTGCTTGTTCATACGCTTTTGCGCGGTAAGCAGGACGCGCAGACCTGCCGATGCAACGTATTCTAAGCCTTTGAAATCCAAAATTAAATCCTTCACGCCGCCCAATGCTGCGTTAAGTTCATTTGTAAGCTCTGCCGCATTTGAGGCATCAAGCCTGCCGGAAATTTGCACCGTCAATGTGGTGCCTTGCAATTCTTTTTTTACTTCCACAAAAAATCCTCCTTTATGTTAGCCTTTAGCTTTTAACCTTTAGCTTTTAACTTTTAGCTTTTAACTTTTAGCTTTTAACCTTTAATCGCTAATAGCTAATCGCTAACAGCTACCAGCTAATTAATCTTGCGCGCAATCATAACGTCTAAGCAGTGGCGGTGCGGAATGTCACCACTGTCGCAGTCAAAATAAATTTCCTGCATCATCTCAAATTTCCAATCACGACCGTAGTAGCCGAAAAGCTCCGCCGTTTCAAAATAGTATTCATAATCCTCCCAATCCGGCGCCGTTTCGATAAAACTCTTTTCAACAAAGGCATTCATTACGTTTAAGCCGCCAACCTTCGTGCGATTTTGTATCATTTTAAAAATGCGCGGACGCTCCTTAGGCGGTACAAACTGCAAAACGCCGCTGGAATAAATTACATCGAAATCCTGCTCAATGTTGTACGTCATCAAATCTGCGCGGAAAAAGTTCACGTCTACGCCGATATCCTCTGCAAGTTTTTGGCTGTTGGTAACGGCACTTTCGGTAATATCAAAGGCTGAAACAAGGTAACCGTTTCGTGCGAAAAAAATAGCCGCTTGTCCGTCGCCGCAACCTATGTCCAAAACATTTTTTTGACCGATAGGCGGCAACAGTCCCAAAACTTCACGTTCCATTTTGCGCGTTGCAAAGTTCCAATGCAAAAATGTATTTTTATATTTTTCTTCGTACTGCGCGATTTTCAAATTTTCCGCCTGATAGCCGAAAAGCGAATCAACGGTAATGCCGAAAAACGCCGCAAGTCGAGGCAACATATTTACATCGGGACGGCTTTGACCGTTTTCCCAACGCGAAACAGACTGCGGAGTTATACCCAATTTTTCTGCCAACATTTCTTGCGTCATGCCCAACGCCTTACGCGATCTGTAAATTCTCTCTGCCAAAATTCCTACGTCTTTGTTTTCGTCTCTCAATTTTATCTCTCCCTCGAAAAATAGTTTAATGAACTGTTTTAAATAAACTTCGACAGCTGCTCCAATGCTTAATGTTCAAAAATTTTTAAACGACATTGCGCATGACAGGGCATAGGGTACAAGATTTAAGGCATCATTCCCTAAACTACAGATTATCCCTAATTTATAAATTGTCCTCCAGTTTTAAAATGATATCACGCAACTCGGCGGCGCGTTCAAATTCCATGACGCGTGACGCCTCTTTCATCTGCGCGGTTAAACTTTTGACTAAATTGCGGCGTTGACTTGCTGTTAATTTCTTCAAAATTTCGCTTACAGACTTGGACTTAGTCTTTTCAGTTTTCTTAAGCGGCAATTCTATAATCGGCGCCACCGGCTTTTCAATGGTCTTAGGCGTTATATGATTTTTAACGTTGTACGCCTTTTGAATGTTACGCCTTCTTTCCGTCTCGTCCATTGCATGTAGCATTGAATCAGTCACGGTGTCGGCATAGAGAATAACTTTGCCGTGAACATTTCTTGCTGCGCGACCTATTGTCTGAATAAGTGAAGTAGTCGAGCGGAGAAAGCCTTCTTTGTCGGCGTCAAGAATCGCTATAAGCGAAACTTCCGGCATGTCCAAGCCTTCGCGCAGAAGATTTATCCCTACAAGCACGTCGAACTTGCCTAAGCGTAAATCATGAATAATTTCCGCACGTTCAATAGTTACTACGTCCGAATGAAGATATTTTACACTAATTCCCGCGCCTTGCAAGTAATCTGTCAATTCTTCCGCAAATTTTTTTGTCAAAGTCGTTATCAAAACACGTTCATTTAATTTTACACGTTTATGAATTTCAGAAATCAGATCATCCATTTGGTTTTCCAACGGTCGCACTTCAACTTCAGGGTCAAGCAATCCGGTCGGACGAATTATCTGCTCGGCAACTTGTCCCGCCGTTTGAAGTTCATATTCCGCCGGCGTCGCCGATACGTAAATCAGCTGTCCGACTTTTTCATTGAACTCATCAAAAGTCAGCGGGCGATTATCTGCCGCGCTTGGAAGGCGGAAACCGTTTTCAATCAAAGAAATTTTGCGTGACTTGTCCCCTGCGTACATTGCGCGTACTTGCGGCA
>CAMJNB010000217.1 GCA_946407175.1 uncultured Selenomonadales bacterium
CCTCGACCCCCAGATTGCGAACCTGATGCTCTCCCAGCTGAGCTACGTCCCCAACGCCGCGCAGTATATCACGCCGCATTTCAAAAGTCAAGAAAAAAATTTTTAGCGGTTAGGGCGTGTTGATTAATTCCAATGCATATAAATTTCTAAGATTTTTTAGGATTTTTTAGGATTTTTTAGGATTTACTTTTCTTTGGCGCAAAGAAAAGTAACAAAAGAAACATGGCGCGGATGTTGCTCGCAGGGTTTTTCGTAATTCAAACTTTAACGTACCGTACAATGTTACGGCAATTCCGACGTGGTGGACCGCAGCGAATACATCCGCGCCGACTTTTTTACAGCTAATAGCTAACGGCTAATCTGTAAACTCGCTGAAAATTGCACCAAAAAGTTGAATCTTACAATTAATTGACATAAAAAATTTATTGGTGTAAAATTTTTTCGTTAATTAATCAACGTCGGAAACATTTACCGACACTAAAAATGAGGTGGATTTTTTGAATAGTGTACGAATAAAAAAATTTACGGCGGCTTTTTTAATTGGCGCATTTGCAATTTCATTACCGATGAGTACAGGCGAAGGCAGAATACACGATCCGAAAATTAAGGCTATTTCTTCGTCAGACCTTAGGCACGGCAATAGAGCCGACACGAACAGCAGGTATGCCGGCTACAACTACGGCGCCATTAGAAATGACTACCGCTCAAATTCTTCGTACCCTGATATCAATGTACCGAAAACAACTTCTGCGGCAGATACTTCGATAATCGGCACGCCGATAGCAAGTCAAGAACAATGCGTAGAATATCTTTTAAGAAATAATCCAAATCCCAAAATCACCGTCTCCCCTGAAGAAATTGTCGCCTACTACTACGAAGAGGCAGGGCGTGAGGGCATTCGTCCCGACGTTGCCTTTGCACAGGCGCTTAAGGAGACGGGATTTTTCCGTTACGGCGGCGATGTTGTACCGGAGCAAAATAATTTCTGCGGACTCGGCACGACCGGCGGCGGCGTAAGAGGCGGTTACTTCCCTACCGCGCAACTCGGCGTACGTGCGCATATTCAGCACCTTTTAGCTTACACGTCGACGCGCAGACCCGTGACGCCGCTTGTAGACCCGCGTTATGATATTGTCAGAAAAGTTTACGGCAGTCGTACGCTTAGTAATTGGTCAGATTTAAACGGACGCTGGGCAGTACCGGGAAATTACTACGGTCAAGAAATTATGTCTATGTTTCTTGCAATGCTTAGTATAGATCGCTAGTTGTTAGATCGATAGATCGATAGTGGTTAGATCGCTAGTAAACTAGCAACTATCAACCAGCTAACTAGCGATCTAAAAAGAGAGGCGTTAATTTTTGGTTTCTGAATGGGAACTTTTTTTTAGGCTGGCGCTTTCCTGCGTTTTGGGCGGTGTTATAGGATATGAGCGTCAAAGTCGGCGTAAATCTGCGGGACTTCGCACAAACGTTTTAGTCTGTCTCGGCTCCTGCCTTATAATGGTTTTGAGTGAAGCGCTTTATTTCAACGTCGAAGGGCGTACCAATGCAGACCCTGCGCGTTTGGCGGCACAAGTCGTAAGCGGCATAGGTTTTCTCGGTGCAGGCGCTATTATGAAGGAAGGCTTAAACGTCACCGGCTTGACTACGGCGGCTTGTCTTTGGGTCGTTGCAGGCGTCGGGCTTGCCGTAGGTGCAGGTTATTATGCCGGTGCGCTTTTTACTACCGGCTTGATTTTCGCCACGCTCGGCACGCTGTCACGTATTGATGAATGGGTTATGCACGAACAGAATTTGTATTTGAAAGTTCGCACGCGCGATAAGCCCGGTCAACTTATGCATATCAGTTCCTGCATTGACGATTTGCAGTTGAAAGTTCGCGGCGTCAAGGCTACGGCTGATGAAGATCACCCCGAAATTTTGTGCATTGACTTTGAAGTTTACAACCATCGCGGCTTGAAAAGCGTTATTGTTGTGGACGCGATTAAACGCATTGACGGCGTTGTAAGCGTTGACGTGAATTAGCGGTTAGCAGGTAGCTGGTAGCTGGTAGCAATTAATTATCGGCTAATCGCTAAAACCTAACCTCTAACCCCTAAAACATAAGGAGCAAAATTTGTGATAGTTTATACAACAAAAGGCGGCAAGTATTTTTCAATCGCCGAAAGTTTTAAAGCGGACGCAACGAATCTGCGCGGCATTTACATAAATCTTACGAATCGCTGTAACAATGACTGCGCCTTCTGCCTGCGCGACAAAAAAGTTATGACGGCTGAAAAAAGTTTATGGCTGGAGCGTGAACCTTCTGCGGACGAAGTTAAAGCCGAATTGAACGCCGTACCCTTCGACTTCGTGAGTGAAATTGTATTTTGCGGTTTCGGCGAACCTACCATAAGGCTTGACGTGCTGACTGAACTTTTGCGCTACGTCAAGGCGACGCACCCTGAAATTTCAACGCGGCTTAATACGAACGGTCTCGGCAACCTTGAACACGGACGCGACATTTCTGCGGAGTTTAAAAATATTTTGGACGTGGCGTCAATCAGCTTAAACGCGGCGACGGCTGAAAAGTACTTGCAAATTACACGGTCAAAATTCGGCTTGCAAGCTTACTCGGCAATGTTCGACTTCGCAGAGAAAATGAAATCTGTCGTGCCGAAAGTTGTAATGACGATTGTAGATAAAGTCACGCCTCCTGATGAAATTGAACAGTGCAAAAAAATCTGCGCGGCGCACGGCTTAACCCTACGCATTCGCCCTTACGAAGCCAATTAAAATTTTTCGACAAAAAAAATCGGATTGAATGTTCAGTCCGAATTTTTTTGTGCCTTTCATACGGCGTAAACTTGCTAAAAACTTGCTAACTTCATTCAAGCCGTTTAAAATATCTTGAAATAATTTTCACGAGGTGAAATTTTTGACACTTACCGAAGAAATTGCCAAGCGTCGAACCTTCGCGATAATCTCGCACCCAGACGCAGGTAAAACCACATTGACAGAAAAACTTTTGCTTTACGGCGGCGCGATACACCTTGCCGGCTCTATAAAGTCACGCAAGGCGCAACGTCACGCCGTTTCGGACTGGATGGAAATTGAAAAGCAACGCGGCATTTCCGTGACAAGTTCCGTGTTGCAATTCGATTACGCCGGTTGCCGCATAAACATTTTGGATACGCCAGGTCACCAAGATTTTTCCGAAGACACGTACCGCACGCTGATGGCGGTTGACAGCGCGGTTATGGTTTTGGACGCGGCTAAAGGCGTCGAGGCGCAGACTAAAAAGCTGTTCAAAGTTTGTCGTGAACGCCGCATTCCGATTTTCACTTTTATAAATAAACTTGACCGCTACGGCAAAATTCCGCTTGACTTGATTGACGAAGTTGAAAAAGTTTTGGGCATTCGTGCTTACCCGATGAATTTTCCAATCGGTACGGACGGCAAGTATTTAGGCGTCTACGATCGGCAGAAAAATCAGATTGAACTTTTTGCAGAGGATACGTCGCACGGACAGACCGAGCGCGTCTCTGAAATTTTTGCGCCGGACGATGCGGAAGTTATAAAACGAATCGGTCAAGCGAATTTTGACGCCTTGCAAGATGATTTAATGTTGCTTGATGAGGCGGGCGAAAAGTTTGACATTGAAAAGATTAACGCGGGAGATTTGACGCCTACGTTTTTCGGCTCGGCAATGACAAATTTCGGCGTGAAAAATTTTTTAGAAGAATATCTGCGCCTTGCCCCGCCGCCTGCACCAAGACTTTCAGACGACGGCATTATTGAACCTG
>CAMJNB010000218.1 GCA_946407175.1 uncultured Selenomonadales bacterium
GAAAAAAAATCTTAAAAAAGTTTTAGTAATAGGATCGGGACCGATAATAATCGGACAGGCGGCGGAATTTGACTACGCCGGTTCACAAGCTTGCCGCGCGTTGAAAGAGGAGGGCTTGGAAGTTGTATTGGTAAATTCCAACCCCGCCACGATAATGACGGACACAAACATTGCCGACAGAGTTTATATTGAACCGTTGACGTTGGAATTTTTAACGGCGATTATAGAAAAGGAACGTCCCGACGGTTTACTTGCAACACTTGGTGGACAAGCGGGCTTAAATCTTGCCGTGAAACTTTCTGAAAGCGGCGTCCTTGAAAAAAATAACGTCGAACTTTTAGGCACGTCTTTAACCGCGATTAAAAAAGCTGAAGACCGCGAACTTTTCAAAGAGACGATGACTGAAATCGGTGAGCCGATACCGGAATCGACGATTGTCGAAGATATTCACAGCGCCGTTATTTTTGCAAAACAAATCGGCTATCCGTTAATCGTTCGTCCCGCGTACACGTTGGGCGGCACCGGCGGCGGTATTGCCGAAAATGAAGAAGAGCTTGTGGAAATTGTCATACGCGGCTTGAAATATTCAATGATTGGGCAGGTTTTAATTGAGCGCAGTGTTGCCGGTTGGAAAGAAATTGAATATGAAGTTATGCGCGACGCCAATGACAACTGCATAACCGTCTGTAACATGGAAAATTTCGATCCCGTCGGCGTGCATACCGGCGATTCAATCGTAGTTGCGCCGAGTCAAACTTTGACGGATACCGAATATCAGCTTTTACGTTCGGCAAGCTTGAAAATCATTCGTGCGCTTGGCATTGAAGGCGGTTGCAACGTGCAATTTGCGCTTGACCCCAACAGTCAAAATTACTACGTCATTGAAGTTAATCCCCGCGTCAGTCGTTCATCGGCGCTTGCATCGAAGGCGACAGGTTATCCCATTGCAAAAGTCAGCTCCAAAATCGCGATTGGCTACACGCTTGACGAGATAACAAACGCCGTGACGCATAAAACTAAGGCTTGCTTTGAACCGGCACTCGACTACTGCGTTGTAAAATTCCCGCGCTGGCCTTTTGATAAATTTGTTTACGCGGACAAAACTCTTGGCACGCAGATGAAGGCGACCGGAGAGGTTATGAGTATCGACCGAACTTTTGAAGGCGCGATATTAAAAGCCGTGCGCAGTCTTGAAATCGGCGTCAACCGTCTGCACTTTGAACAGCTTGACGAGTGGGACGACGACAAAATTAAAAAGCGTTTAAGCCGCATAAATGACGAGAGAATTTTTGTAATTGCGGAGGCGTTGCGCCGTAACCTTGCCACCGTTGACGAGATTCACGAAATTACGAAAGTTGACCGCTGGTTTATCAATAAAATTAAAAATATCACGGACTTTGAAGTTAAGTTGGCGCGTGACGATTTAAACGTAAGAAATTTGCGTGCGGCTAAGACTTTAGGTTTGTCCGATAAATCCATTGCCGAATTGACAGGCAGCACTGAAAAGGAAGTTCGCGCCCTGCGTTTTCAAAATAAAATTTTCCCCTTCTACAAAATGGTTGACACCTGCGCAGCGGAATTTGAGGCAGTCACGCCTTACTACTACTCCACCTTCCGCGCAGAAGAAGATGAAGTCGAAGTCAGCGCAAATCCCAAAGTTATCGTGCTTGGCTCCGGTCCGATTCGCATAGGGCAGGGCGTTGAGTTTGACTATTGCTCCGTGCATTCGGTGTGGGCGTTGCGCGAAATGGGCATTGAGGCAATTATAATTAACAACAATCCCGAAACTGTTTCGACGGACTTTGACATTTCGGACAGGCTTTACTTTGAACCGCTGACTACAGAAGACGTTTTGAATATCGTTGAAAAGGAAAAGCCTCAAGGCGTTATCGTGCAATTCGGCGGACAGACCGCAATTAACCTTGCCGCAAGTTTGCATGACGCAGGCGTTAAAGTTTTCGGCACTTCTGTTGACGATATCGACCGCGCAGAGGACCGCGAGAGGTTCGACGAGGTTTTAACTGAAATCGGCATACCGCGTCCCAAAGGCATAAGCGTCACGAATTTAAACGACGCGATTAAAGGCGCGGCAGAAATCGGCTACCCCGTCATGGTGCGTCCCAGCTACGTATTGGGCGGGCGTGCTATGGAAATTGTTTACAATGAAGAAGAGTTGCGGGACTACATGAGCCGCGCGGTTAAAGTTACTCCCGACCACCCCGTACTTGTCGACAGGTACGTACAAGGCACGGAAGTTGAGGTAGACGCCATTGCCGACGGTGAAGACGTTGTTATACCCGGCATAATGGAACACGTAGAACGCGCAGGTGTTCACAGCGGTGACAGCATTGCCGTTTACCCGCCGCAAACTTTGCCGTCAAAAATTATTTACATTATCACGGACTACACGAAACGGCTTGCACTTGCGCTTAAGGTCAAAGGTCTGCTTAACATTCAGTACGTGGTTGCGGACGGAGTTGTCTACGTCATTGAAGTCAATCCGCGTTCAAGCCGCACGGTACCGTTTTTAAGTAAGGTTACCAATGTAAAAATGGTGAACGTTGCAACACGCGCGGCACTCGGTCACTCGCTTAAGTCACAAGGCTTTTACTCCGGACTTGTCGAGCCTAAAGCTTATGTCGCGGTTAAAGCGCCGGTATTCTCCTTTGCAAAAATGCAGGACGTTGACATTTCGCTTGGACCGGAAATGAAGTCAACCGGTGAAGTTATGGGCATTGACTACCACTATGCGCGCGCGCTGTACAAGGCAATTACCGGCGCCGGCATGAACATTCCCATTGAAGGTTGCGTGCTTTTCACCGTTGCCGACAAGGATAAAGAGGAAGTCAAGCAGTTGGCACGGGCGTTTTATGATTTAGGTTTTAAAATCGCGGCTACTGAGGGTACGGCTAAGGCGTTACAAAAAATCGGCATTGACGCGGAAGTTGTGGGCAAAGTTCATCAGCGCAGTATTGATATCATTGAACGCATTAAAAGCAGTAAAATTCATTTGGTAGTGAACACGCAGGCGCCCGGCAAACACGTTATGCGCGACGGTTTCAGAATCAGACGTGCGACGGTTGAACACGGTATCCCCTGCCTTACCAGCCTTGATACGGCGTGGGAAGTTTTAAGAATGCTGACGTTTATGCGTGACAGGCGGCTTGTATATTCCCTTGCCATTCAAGACTACGTTGGCGGCGGCGACGCACTGTCTTAAAATAGAGGTGTTTTTTATGGACAGTTACAACGTTCAACTGCATTGGGACGATGAAGCAAAAGTTTGGTGGGCTGATTCGGATGATATACCCGGTCTTATTCTTGAAGACGAAACGGCTGACAAATTAATTGAGCGTTTGATTATTGCCGCGCCTGAAATGATTGAACTCAATGAAATTGAAAAGAGACCTAAATTGAATTTTATTTGCACGCGGCAGGAGGAAATTATTTTCGACTAATGGCGGAATATGAAAAGAAAGTGCGTGAAATTTTAAAGCAATACGGTTGTCAATTTGTACGAAAAGGCAGTCATGATGTTTGGAATAGTCCTTTTGCTGAAAAACTTTTCGTTGTTCCTCACAAAAATAAAATCGCGTCATATGGCAAATGAAATTTTAAAATAAAGCGGCATTGACTACCGTTTTTAAGTGATTGTTAAGAGGTTAAACACTATGAATCGCAGGGAATTTATTCAGCGTTCACTTTTAATTTCGGCGGCGTTAATGATGCCTCCGATAAATTTGGCAGGTGATATTGTGGCGGCTAAAGATTCTTTAAAATGGTG
>CAMJNB010000219.1 GCA_946407175.1 uncultured Selenomonadales bacterium
CTGAAAAGAAAGTTGAATTGTTTGAAGAAAATTTGGATAAAGTAGCAGGCGGCACCGGCGGCGAAAGCGACAATAATAACGGTGCTGACAACAATGCCGGCGATAACGGCGGAGAAGATAACGGCGGTGACGGCGGCGCGTCAGATCCCAACTACAACAATGACAATCGCGGCGGCGCGTCAGGTCCCAACTACAACAATGACAATCGCGGCGGCAAGCAGATGAATATTCAAATGGGTAAGAATATAAACGCCAGCAAAAGTAATTCAATGTCCTAATTCAGAAGTTTGGCAGATTTAAAAATTTGATAGATTTAAAAGTGTGACAGCGCAGATTCGCGCAGGTTAATGAAATTTTGCAAAGGAGAAATGAAAATGGCGGAAGAAAAGAAAGTCGAGCTTAACGTTGACGACCTTGAAGAGGTTGCAGGCGGCGCCGGTAAAAAGACAACTAAAAATAATGGCGGCAACAGCGGCAGAAACGTTTATAACAATGACAATCGCGGCGGCAAGCAAGTCAACAGCCAGCAGGGTGAGAATAACAAAAACAACACTACCAACAACAATATCAAAATGTAGTGCATATTTTCGCAAAGTAGTTTAAAATTTGGGCAGGTGGGTGGTAACTAACCGCAACTTGCCCATAATTTTTGTAAAGGAGAAATTTAAATGGCTAAGAAAGAAATTTTTGAAGACGATCTCGACAACGTTGTAGGCGGCAACGCGGCGGCACCTGCGGCACCGGTTGAACACGTAGTGACGAATTTGGATCCGAACAGCTACGCCAATGACAATCGCGGCGGCAAACAGGCGGTCTCTCAACAGGGCGACAACAATGTCAACACCATTACGCAATCGGAAATCGTCACCGGTGACGGAATCATTCAGAGCAATCAAGTCAGCGACAACACGGGCGACGTGAAAATCGGCGGTAACTTTGCCATTAGCAATGCGGGAACCGGAAATAATTTCAACTTCTCTTAATCCCTGCGCTAAAAATTCCTACGCTTAAGAAAGTTGGTTAGTGTTATGAACGATAAACTTCTGAAAGAAATTGCGGCGGCTACGGAAAAATTTTCAAGTGACGAAAAGATTTTTCAGTCCACGCAAGAATTTTACGAGTACTTGAAAACGCAGGGCGTCACCGCGTCATTGGACGACGTTAAAAACGTTTTGATTGACCTTGCCAAGCAGAAACCTAAGCAGGAACTTGACATTGAATTTTTTGAAGACGTTGCAGGCGGCGCGCAAGTTGAAGTGAAAAACACCGTTAAAAACAATAATAAGAAAGTAAATATCGGAAAAACTGTTGTAATAAACGTGTGAGCTTATGAAAAAAATTTATACAGTTAAAAAATTTGCAAGCCGTAAATTTTATACGGCTTTTTTATTAGCCTTAAGCATATCAGCCTTGACGTTTCAGCCGGTCTTTGCAGAGGAAGTTGTTTCCGACGCCGAAGTTGAGGAAGAGGAAGAGACTGAAGAAATTGCCGATCAAATGTTGGTTATCAGCAAAACAGATTGGAATAACCGCGAAATAAATTTACTCGGCAGGGGTTCACGAAATCTTCTACTCTACGGCAGTACGCGCGCGGGAGCGTTGAACAATCTGACGTTGAACGGTTTTCAGACGCCGATTTACATTTACGGCGGCTACTACGACGGTTCACTTGAAACAGGCGAAATTGTCGACGTTACCGGCAATAAAATTAATGTGAGTGAATACGGCGACGGTTGGATTTTTTTTGAAGAGGGGCATTTTGATGACGCCTACAACCGTCTGCACATTTACGACGTGGCGAACACTGATTTAAGAATTAACGTTATCGGCGCACGGAGCGGCTACGGTTTGGCAAGCGGCAACATGATAAATATTTACGGCGGCAAGTTGAACGGCTACGTTATCGGCGGCGAAAATAAAGACACGGCGGCTAATCCTTCGCAAAATATTTTTGACAACACGATAAACGTCTACAATTCGCCGAATCTGCGCGAAATAAAATTGTACGGTGCGGCGGTTTTCAGTGACGATACGCGGGAACGCACGCCGATTTTCGGTACAAACAACACGCTGAATTTTTACACGAAAAATATCGACGTCACCGAGCTTAACGGCTTTAACAACTACAATTTCTACCTGCCGGACACAATTACGCATCGCGACGTAGTTTTAAACGTAATCGGCGACAAGGTGACAGATATCAGCGGCTCAAAAGTTTTCGCGGTAGTGCCGCAGGTGTCTACCATAGACCCGCACGAAAAAATTACGCTGATACGAAACAATACAGGCATTGAGGACAGCAACGCGACGCAGTACGACGGCATAAACGGCTTTGACGGTACGCGGCAATGGCAAGCTAATCCCACGTCAATTTACGACATTCACGTTAATAAATTCGACGAAAATAATGTTGTAGTAGAATTTATCGGCAGGGAGACCACTCCGCCTACAAATCTCATTCCGATTATTCGTGTACCGTACGGCATTGACGGCGGCGGCGACTTTGTAAGCAACTTCGGCGGCGAAGGCAGTTTTGGCGGCGGCGGTTATTCAGGCGGCGGAACTTTCGGCGGTGAAAATCCCTCAGGCGGTGGCGGAAGTTGGGAAAGTGAACCTTACGGCGGCGGCGGAACTTTTGACGGCGGTGAACCTTCAAGCGGCGGCGGCACTTTCGGCGGTGAAAATCCCTCAGGCGGTGGCGGAAGTTGGGACGGTGAACCTTCAAGCGGCGGCGGGACTTTTGACGGCGATAAACCTTCCGACGGTGACGGCTGGCATATTGGCAGGACAAATGACACTGAAGCCGGTGCACAGCTTTACACGCCGTTTTTATCAATGTCACACGCCTCAATGCGTCATAAGACTAGCGGCAGACTTGAAACGCGCAGTACTCACCTTATAGCGGGATTTTCGCGTAAATTTGAAAATGAAAAGCGCCGTACACTTTTCGCGCCGATGATTGAATACGGTCGCGGCAATTATGACACGTACCTTTCAACCGGCGAACACGGGCAAGGTCATTCGCAATATCTCGGTGGCGGCGTTGTCTTTCATACGCAACTAAGCAACGGCGTATTTTATAACGGCAGTATTCGCGCAGGCAGGAGTAAAACTGATTTTGAATCGGTGGACTTCGGCTACAACGGCTACAATGTCTATGAACGCTTTGAAACAAATTCGCCGTACATTTCCGCGCATTTCGGCATTGGTCGTGAACTCAAACAAAATAAAAATCTGACTTTGACTTACTACGGAAAATTTTTATTCTCGCATACTTTTTCCGACAACATTCACTTGACCAGCGGCGAAGATTATTATTTGAGCAGTGTCAACAGTGCACGCATAAGGTTAGGCATTCGCGCAGGTTGGGAAGTCAGTCCGAAAAATAAATTTTACACGGGGCTGGGCTATCAATACCAATTCGGCGGCAAGTCTTACGCGGAGCATGACGGCATAAGGACGGATACGGCAAGCATTCGCGGCAGTAGCGGCATTGTGGAGCTGGGCTGGATCGCCAAACCCTACGGCAACGATACTCTTAGCTTGGACTTAGGCGTTATGTGCAGTTTCGGCAAAAGTCGCGGTGTTATGGGACGTTGCGGCGTGAACTGGTTCTTTTAAAATGCGAACGGTCAATTAAAATTAACTGCAAAATAAAAAAGGCGCATCGTGATATGCGTCTTTTTTTGCGCCATAAAAATATTTTTAAGCTTTGAACATTCCCACCGCCTTAGAGGCGGGGGATTCTTGCAAAGTTTGGCAGTTTG
>CAMJNB010000220.1 GCA_946407175.1 uncultured Selenomonadales bacterium
ATGGGCGCGAACTACGAAATTTTTAGGAACCGTCACTTCGGGATTATCGGTGACGCCAAAACTATGCGGCTTGACAGCACGGTAATTTATTGAGGGAGGATTTTTATGGGCAAAGAGATTGGAATAGATTTAGGCACGACAAATACCGTTGTTTCCTACGTCAACAAAGCAGGCAAGTTGCGCCAACTGCGTTACAACGCGCAAGAAAAAATTATTCCGTCCGCGATTTATTTTGTAAGCGAATCGGAATATTTTATAGGTAAAAGAGCGAGAAAGTTTAAGAATATAAAGCCGGAAGCTTACATTGCAAATTTCAAAACCAAAATCGGATCGTCCGAGCGCTATGAAATAATTCCGCAAGAAGGCAAGCCCTTTCGCAAAAGAGCTAAGGATATCGCGCAACTTTTTCTGAATAAAATTATAGTTGACTTGCAAAATGAGCTGATTAAAGAATTTGGATCGATTGAAGGAACTATATCACGCGCAGTAATTACGGTGCCGGCAAATTTCAGTTCGACGGAAAAAAGTAACACGAAGTCGGCGGCAAGAGCGGCGGGGTTTGATGACATTAAACTTACGGCGGAACCTACTGCGGCGGCGGTTGCTTATGAAAATTCTCAAGGCGATGACGAGTCCGAGTCAGTCATTTTGGTTTACGATTTCGGCGGCGGTACTTTCGACGTGTCAATAATTCGCAAAAAAGGCGGCGCCTTTGAAGAGATTACCACCGGCGGCGATAAGCATCTTGGCGGCAATAAGTTGACCAATACTTTGGCAAAAGAAATTTTGAGCAGAATTAATGACGACTACGGCTTAAATTATCCTTTTGAGGAAGATGACTTCGACGCGGACGAATGCGAAATTTCTTTGTACGAATACCGAAAGATTATCGAATCTGTTTGGGACGCTACAAATACAATCAAGGAGGAACTTTCCGACGAAGACGAAGTATCCGGCTTGGTGAATATATACTTTCCCGACGGTAAAAATAAACCAATTGAAGTGGAGTTTAGCCGCGAGGAGTTGGAAAATTACATTCGCGACGAGATAGAAAAAACCGTCGATATTACGTTGCAGACAATTCAACGTGCTAAGGACGAGAAAAACATTGAAAGAATAGACCAAATTGTTTTGGCGGGCGGCAGTTCAAATATTCCTCTTGTCAAGCAAATTTTGGAAGAGCGTTTAAGCGATCAAAACGTAGTTTTTTGTGACGACGTATCGACGTTAATTTCACGCGGCGCGGCGATTCTTGCAAAGCGCCATGAACCGATTTCAAAGACTGTTACGACTGTAGAAATGGGCATTGTTGCCACTGAAGGTGTACAATTCGGCAAATTTCAAGTCATTATCCCTGCCGATGAACCTTTGCCCTGCGTCAGAAAGAGGACGTTTTACTTGCCGCAGGATAATATGGAGAAATTTGAGATTAAGTACTATGAACGCGACATAAAAAATTTTCCTGACGCCATTTTTTCAAGAGATCCCGGCATTGAGGAAATTGATTCGATTATGATTGATAATTTGCCGCCGAATTTGAAGGCGTCCGATGTTCAAGTTGAAGTGACATTTACCGCGCAGATTGACGGAAGTTTGGATATCGGCGTTGAACTCAAAGATAAAGGCGGAAATAACATTCATGGCGCCACGATTACCTTCCTTAAAAAAAGTGATTTGGAGTGATTTAAATGAGTTTTTTGAAAGGAGTTGCAAAGATATTGGGTAAGATATTAGATTCCATACAAAAACTCTTCAACCGTCACGGCGATGTTTCAACTAAAACAACTATTAACCGTACGCAAAAGATTTTACCCGACCTGCCGCCTGATCCTAATCCGCCGCAAAGAAAACCTTCAAACAAAATTGCCGACTACAAAATTGTTGATGAAGTTAAAAAGACTTCATCAACTTCAACCATAAAAAGTACGCAAGAAATTTTAAATGAACCGCCGTCGCCACCACCACCTCCTCCTCCTCCGCCTCCTCCTCCTCCTCCGCCTCCGCCTCCTCCTCCGCCTCCTCCGGTTATAAAATCTATGGTGATAAATATTGCCGACGCGCAGTCTTGGGAAAAATTTAGCAAAAAGGTTTTGACATTAGACGTGTTGACAGATTTTTTCAAAAAACGTGACGACGACCAAAGTCAGACGTTTTTGAACTCCATTGAACAGTACAGAAAATCGCTTGAAAAAAAACTTGCCACGCCGCAAGAAATTGACGAAAATGCCTCATATATTTTCGCCGACAAACTTGCCCACGCAATAAAAAAACGCTTTTATCCGATTTTAAGAGCCGCTAAACGCGGGCTTAACGGCAAAGGTGGATTGTCTAAAGACTACTATAAAGATATGGAGCAGAGTATAAATCGCTACTTTGAAAGTATCGGGCTGAAGTCTTTGAACATAACTTCTTCAAATTTCCGTGATTATGATGAGTATATGACACCGTCGAATGTTCCTACCGAAGATCAGAGCTTTGACAATTTAATTTCAGAAATTGAAATTCAGCCGCATTATTTTGAATATTACGATGAACATGGCGAAATTGAAAAGTTTTGGCTTGACGGCGAATGTAGCGTTTTTGTATTCAAACGGCAGTAAAATTTAAATAGCTGTGAAATTCAAAGGAGGTTTGAAATGAAAATTTATATCGGCATAGATTTTGGCGCCTGCAATATAAAAGCCGTTCAAGTAAATTCTTCCGGTAGGGAACACGTAATTTTTCTTAAGAAAAAGCAGGACGGCAAGCCCTTTGTCCCAAACGTCATATTTTACGAAAAAGGTAAAAACGGCGTTGAAGTGAAGGTCGGCGAAAAGGCGAAGAAAAGTCGCAGCGCCAATAACAAGGTTGCGCAGATAAAGCCGAAAATTTCGCAAAAAGACTGGAAAAAATATATTGAAGTTTTGGGACGTGATGTAACCGCAGAAGATGTCATGAAAGATATTTTTAAATGGCTTTGGCAAACGATTCACGAAAAATTTTCCAAAAACGAAGATTTTGACGTGACGATAACCGCGCCGGTTTCTTTTTCTGAAGTGCAAAAAAATTTAATAAAGCAAGCGGCAATATCGGCAGGCATTCCCGTTACCGGCATTGTCACCGAACCTTTTGCCGCAATGTTTTCTTTAGATGATTTTTTTGAAAAAGAAGAACTGACGGTTTTAATTTTTGATTTCGGCGGCTCCACTCTTGATGTAAGTCTTTTTAAAATTGAAAATGCCGATGACAATTTGGAAATTACCGAACTTGCGGCGGCGGGTCTGAAATTCGGCGGCATTGATATTGACAGCGCGATTTTTGATAATATTATAAGTGTCAAATATGCCGATGAAGTAAAAACGATTTTGGACAGCGGCGTCCCGAAAGAAGAAATTTTGGACGGCATTGAAACGATTAAAGAAAGTATTTTCGGCGAAGATGAAGAAGAAAGCGATCTTATCTTTTCTGCCAAAGGCGGCGGCGGTAATTACACTTTTGCCTTGACGCGCGACGAAATTATTTCTTTGCTTGAAAAAATTAATATCAAGGAAAAAATTATTGCAATGCTCGATGAACTTTTTGACGACGCCGATATTGATAAAAGCGAAGTCACGGCGGTTAAACCTTTCGGCGGCACTTCCTCCATTGATTATTTTTTGCAAATGCTTGATGATTACTTCGGCAAAGACATTATTGACCGTAAAAATTTTGAAAAGGACGAAATTTACATGGGCGTGGCGAAAGGCGCGGCGAAGTACCGTTACATGACGGACAAAGAAAGCGAAA
>CAMJNB010000221.1 GCA_946407175.1 uncultured Selenomonadales bacterium
GCGGAAAATTAAAGTAAAAACCGCCTAAAAAAATCTTGACGCTATTGCCGCAGTGAAAGGTATCGGAGGAATTTTCTTGGGACCGATTGACTTGGCTGTCGATATGGGTCACGGTCTGGATATTTTCCACACCGAAGTTGCCAACGCTATGGACGATATGATTAAGCGCATTCACGCTAAAGGCATTCCCGTCGGCACGATAGCGCTGACTACCGAACAGGCGAAACATTTTGCAGATTTGGGCGTAAGCTTTTTGGCGCTCGGCGGCGACACGGCGTTTTTAGTGCAAGGCGCGGACAACACGCTTGCCACGTACTAAAAGGCTATTGAAGGCTAAAATTTTTTAGGAATCAACAGCTAAATAATTTGGTGACGGTTATGGATTTTTTGGAACTTGCAAAGGCGAGGTATTCTTGCCGTAAATTTACGCCGCAACCGGTTGAAGATGAAAAGCTTGCAAAAATTTTGGACGCGGCAAACTCGGCACCTACTGCCGCGAATATGCAACCGATTCATTTATGGGTAGTGCGTGCGGCTGAAAATCTTCAGAAGGTTTACGACGCGACGCCGTACAAATTCGGCGCGTCTACGGTTATCGTTGTAGGCGGTGACGATTCTGCAATGAGAAAGACGGACTCTAAAGACGACTTTTTAAATTTGGCGACTGTCAACGGCAGTATCGTGGCGACACATATAATTTTGGCGGCAAAGTCACTCGGTCTGGATTCGACGTGGGTCGGGCTTGTCGACAGAGTTAAGCTGAAAGAATATTTTCCGGAAATGAAAGGCTACACGATTATTTCAATAATTCCGATTGGCTATGCGTCACTTGAAAAAGAAGGTCAGCCGCATAAATGGCATTCACAGCGCAAGGGCGTTGACGCTATCACGACTTGGCTTTAAATTGGAGATTTTAAAATGAGTATTTACGGTTTAACCAAAGGTACCGAACTTGATTTTTTAATGGATTGTTCGATGCGCGCAGAGGCAAACGGCGGCGTGAGATATTACATGCTGGCGCGTCTTGCGAAGGAACAGGGGCTTGACGAAGAAATTTCAAAGACTTTGATTGAGCTTGCGAATCAAGAGGCGGTTCACGCAGGATTCTACGCAACTGTAAACGGCAGATTTCCGCAAGATATTTGGTCTTCACTTGAAAGCATAATGCACGCCGAATATGAGGCGAAGAAAAATATTAAAAATGTTGCCGATAAAGTACGCGCGGCAGGTTTTTCTGAAATTGCTGACCAAATGGATATTTTTGCAAAGCAGGAATATAATCACGGCGTCGTTTTGGAAAAATTGATTGAAAAATTTAAGCCGAAAGATATTGAAGTTGTCGCGCAGAAAGTTTTTGTCTGTCCACTTTGCGGCTATGAATATATCGGCGATTTAAATTCCGAAAAAGATGATTGGGTTTGTCCTTTGTGCGGTCAACCTAAATCGGCGTTCGCTGAAAAAGTTTAAATTTAATTTTTTGGAGATTTTAACATGAAAAATATCGTAATTATTTCCGGTCACCCCTGCTTAAAAAATTCCGTCGCGAATAAAACCGTTTTGGACGAAATTGCTAAACTTTGTCCGCAAGCTGAAATTCGCAAACTTGACGAGCTTTATCCCGATTGCAAATTCGACGTGAAGGCGGAGCAGGCGGCTCTTGAAAAAGCTGATGTTATCATTTTCCAGTACCCCACACATTGGTACGGCGTACCCGGCATTTTGAAACTTTATATTGATACGGTTATGGAGCACGGCTGGGCTTACGGCTCAAAAGGCACGGCGTTGAAAGGTAAAGCGTTTATCGCGTCAACTACGGTCGGTGCGCCGGAAAATCTTTATTCGGCTGAAGGTGCAATGAAACATAAAGTTGACGAATTTTATTTCGGACTGCAACAGTACGCGGCACTTTGCGGACTTGACTTCAAAAAACTTTTCTACACCTGCGGCATGATGTACGTACCCGGCATTACGTCGGACGCGCAGAAGGCGGCGCTTATTGATAAGGCGAAAAAACAGGCTGATGACATTGTTGAGTGCATTAAGGCTTTGTAAAAATATTTAAGTTTTGTAAATTCCGATTCAAATTCAATACAGATTATCTCCGATTTAAAATTTGTCGGAGAATTTTTTTTAAAATTTTTGGGAGAGTTTTAAAAATGCAGAGAAGTATTACCGTTGACAAGAGTAAATGCATTCACTGCGGCAAGTGCATTAAAGATTGCATTGTGAACTGCCTTGTATTGGACGGTGAAAAAATTCCGCGCTACGTTGACGGCGGCGAAAAAATTTGCGTTGCCTGTCAGCATTGTATGGCAATTTGTCCGAAAGGCGCGTTGAGTTTCGGCGGCAAAAATCCCAACGACTCCGAGCCGATTAATTTTTGCAAGAGCGAAGATTTACTGAATTTAATCAAGGGACGCAGAAGTTTTCGCTTTTATCAAGAAAAAGACATTCCGCAAGAAAAATTATCCAAATTAATTGAAATGCTGGCGTATCCTCCGAAAGGCGGCAATGTGGACGATTTACATTTCAGTATCGTAGGCACGGCTGAAAAAATGCGCGAAATTAAAAAGTTCACGTACGATAAAATTTTTGACATTGAAAATCCTTCGCCGACAATAAATTTTTTAAGAGAGAGTTACAAAAACGGCAAAGATTTTATTTATCGCGGCGCGTCGTCTATGATTGCGGTTTCGGTGGATAAATCGAAAGCAATAACCGGTTGCGAAAATGCCGACCCGATTATCGCGCTGTCGTACTTTGAACTGTATGCGCAGAGTTTAGGTTTGGGTACGGTTTGGTCAGACGCGACTTTAACCGTATGTCAAGAAATGCCGGAAGTAAGATCGCTTTTGGAAATTCCGCAAAACTTCACGCTGAATTATATAATTTTACTCGGCGTACCTGCCGTAAAATATGCGCGAACTGTTCAACGTGACGCGGCGAATGTAAAAATTGTTTGAAGAAATTTTATTAATACATAAAATTAAAAATTGACAAAAGAAGTCTTAATGTTAAAATTAAAATGATTTATGCAAAGGAGTTAGGATAGATTTGTTTGCAGACATTATTAAAAAAGTTCCCGTGCGAAATTACGGCATTGACGGCTTGGAAGTTCACGTCGACCATACGTCGACCGGCACGGTTTACTTTGTCACGGCGGAAAAGGAAGTTGTCTTCCCCGAACACTCTCACGCCGCACAGTGGACGATTGTTGTAACCGGTTCATGCACTTTTACTGCCAACGGTGAAAGCAAGGTTTACAGTGCAGGTGAAACGTACTTCATTCCCGCCGGCTTAAAACATCAGATAACTTTGCACGCCGGTTATTCCGAAGTTGATTACGTTGATGATCCGCTTGACGGTGAAAGTGAGGAGGCTGGCAACAGCTAAAGAAAAATTATAAAAATTTGTAAGAAGGTGATAAAAATAAAAGCCTTATTAATCGGTTATAAGGTCGGCGCGCCATCGGTCCATAATAGCGTCGCACTGCTTACAAGGATGTAGCTTGAACGGGGACGGCGTCGTAGAGCCTGTACAAACCTAGCGAGAACCAAGCGATGATGGAATGTACGTCGGACAGAAAGACTTTTGCTGAATATTACGAAAGGAAAAAACGTTGCTGAAATTGCATTTAAGTCACATAAAGGACATTTGCAATATGTACCCGTTCGTTAGCGGGGAATTTACGCCTGTGGAGAGTTACAGCAAACGTTAGTAGCGAAGGCGAAAGCGGATTCTATGAA
>CAMJNB010000222.1 GCA_946407175.1 uncultured Selenomonadales bacterium
TTACGCTGAAAATTCCTTTGTATCTCGGTGACAATTAAAATATGCTCATACGAAAAATTTTATTATCGAACTTCCGCAACTTCACGAATTTGGATTTAAACCTAAGCGACGGCATAAATATTTTTCTCGGCAAAAACGCGCAGGGTAAAACCAATATCCTTGAGTCAATCTACTTTGCGTCGGTACTGCGTTACCGTGCCGCGAAGGTTACGGACTTAATTACGTGGGATAACTGCGCGGCGCTGATTAAAATATTTTTCGACAAGGCGGGTGTTTCGCAAGATGTAGGCATAGAAATTTCGTCTGAAACAAAAGGGCGCAGACTCTTTGTAAACGGCGACCCCGTACGTGTCAAAGGTTTTATCGGGCGTTTAAATTCTGTTTTATTTTCGCCTGAGGATTTATTTATGTTCAAAGGCGCACCTGCCGAACGTCGAAAATTTTTGGACGCCGAAATTTCCCAAGCGTCACCTGTCTACTATGAAAATCTTTCGCTGTACAATAAAATCATTGCGCAGAGAAATAATCTGCTGAAAAAAATTCGTGAAGGCTTTGCACGACGTGACAGCCTTGATACGTGGAATTTGCAACTTGCCAAGTACGCCGCGCAGATTACACGGGAACGTTTGATTGCTGTCGATACGCTGAATGATTTTTCAAAAGTTGCCTGTGAAAATATTTCCGCGCAGAATGAAAAATTTTTCGTCACGTACGATTTTAAAGAAAAGGATTTTGACGTTTCGCGCGAAAATTTTTACTCGGAAGATTTCACAAAAAAACTCTGCGCGTGGTACGAAAAAAAGATTTTTGAAATTTCGACGCAGGACATTGAACGCGGCGTGACGACGTGGGGACCGCACCTTGACGACTTGAAATTTTTCATAAACGACAGAGAGTTAAAGCTGTACGGTTCACAAGGTCAATTGCGTACCGCCGCGCTGTCACTGAAATTGGCGGAGCTGGAATTTTTAAAGCACGCAACCGGCGAATACCCCGTACTGCTGCTTGATGACGTTATGAGCGAATTGGACGCCGAACGCAGGGAACAACTCTTAATCTTTTTAAAGCGCAAGGAAATTCAAACGCTGATAACCGCGACAGAAAAAAAATATTTCCCTGCGCGTGACTTTGGAAAAATCTTTGAAGTCTGCGCGGGAACATTAAAAGTTATGAATTAACTGTAAAAGCTATGGAGTAAAATCTAAAAGCTACAAATTAAATTTTCAAAAGGCTATGGAGTAAATTTTAGTTGGAGAATGTAACATGGACGAAACAGAAAACGTACAGCAGGACGCCGAAAACATTGCCGATAAGCAGGCAGTAGCGCTTAAGTACGACGCGCAAAAAGACACGGCGCCGCGCGTTATAGCGAAAGGTAAAGGACATACCGCCGAACATATTTTGGAAACGGCACAAAAAAACAGCGTCCCCGTTTATCAAAACAAGACGCTGGTAAATATGCTTATGGCGTTGGACATTGACCGCGAAATACCGCCGGAGCTTTATAAAGCTATCGCGGAAGTCATGGCGTATGTTTATAAAATGGATAAGGCGAAAGGGCGTGAACTTGAGGCGCGGCGTTTACGTGAACTTGAATTGCAACGCCAAAGACGAGCGCGCGGAGCCAGGAGATAGAATTTATAATTTATAATTTAGAAGTAGTAAGACTACTTACTATCAACTATCAACTATTTGCTATTCACTACCCCGATATTTTCAATGTCAACAATCATCGGTATGCAAAGATAACTCGGAATTGTCACCATATCATTTTTAATATTTGTCACGTCATTAATGGCGGGTTGACTGCCTTCAACTACGGCTTTAACCATACGAACAATTTTAGCGCACAAGTCGGCAGGGTCCTTGTAAATCGTCATGGTCTGCTTGCCGGCTTTTATATTGGCAACGCCGTTTTCGCCCGCGTCCTGCCCTGTGACAATCGTCTTTGCGCCGCTGTAACCTACCGCCGCCTCTGCATTAATCAAACCTTCGGCAAGATCATCATTCGACGCTATGACAACGTGCAAAGACTTGCCGTCGCCGTAATACTTTCTTAAAATCTCTTCCATACGACGCTGGGCATTTTCCTTTTTCCAACCATCCGTCGCAACGTCTTTAAACGCAATTTGTCCCGATTGAACTACCAACTGCCCCTTGTCAATGTACGGCTTAAGGTAGTCAATGGCACCGTTTATGAAAAGCGGCGCGTTGGTATCTTCCGGCGCACCGGCAATAAATTCAATGTTAAAGGGACCGGCACCGGATTTTAAGTTAAGCTTTTCTTCGACGTATCGCGCTTGAAATTCGCCGACGGAATTATTTTCAAATGACGCATAATAATTTACGGCGTCCGTGTGCATAATCAATCTGTCGTAAGCTATTACAGGTATTCCCGCCGCCTTAGCGTCCGCCAACACTTCACCGAGTACGCCGGTATCCTGCGCGGCAATGACAATCGCGGCAGGTTTTTTTGCTATCCACTCTTTTAACTGCGCGATTTGGTCATTGGCGTCCGTGCAAAACTGCGCCGTCGCGTCGTAACCTGCCTCACGCATTAAACTTTCACAAGTCGCGCCTACCTGTTTCCAAATGCCGCCTGCGTTGGGGTTTGGAAAGAGTAACGCCACCTGTCTTTGCTGATTGTCAGCTTGTCCGCAACCCGTGATTAAGAGAGTCGCAAATACTACAAGAAAAATTTTCGCAAGAAATTTCATAAGTCCGCACCTCTCTTACAGCTTAAATTTCGTGGTAGTCTCTTTAAGTTTTTGCGCCATTTCGGACATACTCTTACTGGCTGATGCAATTTCGTCCATTGACGCGGAAAGTTGCTCGGTCGCCGCAGAAACAGATTCCGCCTCCTGCGAAACGTCATTGCTCGTCTTATTCAAAGCGTTCATAACGTCAACCAAGTCATTCGCCTTTTCTGCAGATACACGCGCCGCCTTTACAATATTTTCGGCATTGGTGGTAAGACCGCCTACCGCGTCGGCTATCGTGCTGAAGGACGTACCAGCCTCGTCAACAACCGCTTGACCGTTTTTAACGTCGTTGGTACCCCGCTCCATTCTTTCAACGGCTGAAACTGTTTCCTGCTGAATCATTGCGATTAACTCTGCAATTTTCGCCGCCGCAGTGCCGCAACCTTCAGCAAGCTTTCTGACTTCGCCTGATACAACGGCAAAACCCCTGCCGTGTTCACCGGCTCTTGCCGCCTCAATCGCCGCGTTAAGTGCAAGCAAATTCGTCTGCTCGGCAATTTCGCCAATGGTATCGGAAATTTGACTTATTTCGGTTGACCGCTCCGCCAACTTGCGAATGACGTCCGCAGATTTCGTAACCGACATTGCTATTGCCTCCATTTGCTTTACGGCGCCGGAAACTGCTTGTCTGCCGTTTTCTGCAATGTCCTCAACGTGATGCGCCGCCGTTGATGACGATTCAGACAGCTTTTCAAAATTCGCCATACTGTCCGACATACTTCTAATGCCGTCGACGGAAGTTTTAACTTGGTCGCCCTGCTGATTCATATTCGCGGCAACGTTGCTGATTGAATTTGCAACTTGTTGAGTTGCCAGCGCCGATTGATCCGCGTTAGCCGTAAGCTCCTCTGAAAAGTTTACAAGATTTTCCGCCGTATCTGTAATGTTGCTGATTAAATTTTTCAACTGCTTGACGGTATCGGCAAAGGCGCGTGTCAATTCGCCAAACTCGTCATTGGTTTTCGGCGT
>CAMJNB010000223.1 GCA_946407175.1 uncultured Selenomonadales bacterium
ACCGCGTTCGTGACTGCAGGGCTAAGCTTGATTTAACGGACCCTGAAAGTATCGACAAAAATATTTTTTACAAGGCAGTTTTAATCGTACTTGATTCCGTTCATAATTTTGCCTTACGCTATTCAAAACTTGCCGCCGAACTTGCCGCTAAAGAAACCGATTCCAAACGTAAAGCTGAACTTGAAGAGATGAGCCGCATTTGTGCAAAAGTTCCCTACTATCCTGCAGACACTTTTCGTGAGGCGGTTCAAGCAGTTTGGCTTATTCACGTCATTTTGCAGATTGAAAGTAACGGTCATTCGCTTTCATACGGCAGATTTGATCAGTACATGTATCCGCTTTACAAAAAGGATATTGACGCGGGCAAAATTACTAAAGAGGACGCGCTGGAGCTTTTGACTTGTCTTTGGATAAAAACTTTGACGGTACAAAAAATTCGTTCGCAGTCACATACCTTGAGCAGTGCCGGTTCGCCCATGTATCAAAATGTCACGGTAGGCGGTCAAACTGTTGACAAGAAAGACGCGGTAAACGAACTTTCGTTTTTGGTACTTCAATCAATCGCGCAGACTCGTTTAACTCAACCTAACTTTACCGTACGCTATCACGCGAACATTGACAAAAAATTTATGGAAGAGTGTATCGAAGTCATGAAGTTGGGATTCGGTATGCCGGCGCTTAACAATGACGAAATTATAATTCCTTCGTTCATAAATTGGGGCGTCAAGGAAGAAGATGCATACAATTACAGCGCTATAGGTTGCGTGGAAACGGCGGTACCGGGCAAGTGGGGATATCGTTGCACGGGCATGAGTTACATTAACTTCCCGCGCGTCCTGCTCTGCGCGATGAATGACGGCGTTGATATGACAAGCGGCAAGCGGTTTACTAAGGGCTACGGCTACTTCAAAGATTGGACCAGCTACGAACAGCTTATGGATATTTGGGATAAAACCGTACGCGAAATGACGAAGTACAGCGCGATTGTTGAAAATGCTATCGACAAGGCGTCGGAGCGCGATGTACCCGATATTCTTTGTTCTGCGCTTACCGATGATTGCATTGCACGCGGCAAGACGATTAAAGAAGGCGGCGCGGTTTATGACTTTATAAGCGGCTTGCAGGTTGGTATTGCTGATATGGCTGATTCACTTGCCGCAATTAAAAAGCTGGTTTTTGAAGAGAAAAAAATAACGCCCGCGCAGTTGTGGGACGCTATACTGGATAATTTCACTTCGCCGGAAAATCAGCGTATTCAAGACATGCTGATTAACGACGCGCCCAAGTACGGCAACGATAATGATTACGTCGATGAGCTGATTGTTGAGGCTTATGATTCGTACATTGACGAAGTGAAAAAATATCCCAATACCCGTTACAAGCGCGGACCTATAGGCGGCATTCGTTACGCCGGAACTTCGTCCATAAGCGCTAACGTCGGTCAAGGCATGGGAACTATGGCGACGCCGAACGGCAGAAAGGCACGTGAACCGCTGGCAGAAGGTTGTTCGCCTGCGCATAACGCCGATAAAAACGGACCCACTGCAGTTTTCAAGTCTGTATCAAAACTTCGTACCGAAAAAATTACCGGCGGCGTGTTGCTTAATCAAAAAATGACGCCGCAGATTTTGGCGAAGGAAGAAAATAAACAAAAATTGATAATGCTGATTCGTACTTTTTTCAATCGCTTGCACGGCTACCACGTTCAATACAATATTGTTTCGCGTGAAACTTTGCTTGACGCGCAGGCTCACCCCGAAAAGCACAAAGATTTAATTGTTCGTGTTGCGGGGTACAGCGCATTTTTCAACGCCCTTTCAAAAGCTACGCAAGATGATATTATTGACCGTACCGAACAAACTTTGTAGAGGTAAACCGTAAATTTTTTTGGAGGTAATTTTTAATGAAACTTTTAATCGACAACACCGATATTGAAAAGATTAAAAAAATTTACAAGTCCTATCCTGTTGACGGCGTGACTTCCAATCCCACGATTTTGGCACAGACAGGGCGTCCGCCTTATGAAGTTTTGAAAGAGATTCGCGAATTTATCGGCGCCGATGCCGAATTGCACGTTCAAGTTGTCGCGCGCAGTGTCGAAGGCATGATCGAGGACGCACACCGCATTCAAGCTGAACTCGGTAAAAATACCTACGTTAAAATTCCGTCGATTGAGGAAGGCTTTGAAGCAATGAAAATTCTCAAGGCGGAAGGCGCCAACATTACGGCTACGGCAATTTATACGCCCATGCAGGCTTTTCTTGCGGCGAAGGCGGGAGCAAGTTACGCGGCGCCGTACATTAACCGCATTGACAATATGGGCTATGACGGCGTTTCAATCGCCAAACATATTCACGACATTTTTAAAAATAACAATCTTAACGCAAATGTTTTGGCGGCAAGTTTTAAAAATTCACAGCAACTTTTGTATCTTGCAGAATACGGCGTAGGCGGAGCTACCGCGTCACCGGACGTGATTTTGTCTCTTGTAAAAAATGACGCGATAACTTCAGCTATTAACGCCTTTATTAAAGATTTTGAAAAACTTGTCGGCGAGGGCAAGACCATGAAAGATTGCTGATCTGTACGTATTGATTAAATTAAATTAAATTAAATTTTATATAAGCTATTTTTTGAGATTTACTTTTTCTTTGGCGCAAAGAAAAAGTAACAAAAAGAAACATGGCGCGGATGTTGCTCGCAGGTTGGGTCGTAATTCAAACTTTAACGTACCGTACAATGTTACGGTAATTCCGACGTGGCAGAACGCAGCGAATACATCCGCGCCAGCTTTTTTTAATTTATCAACAAGCCCTAGTTTTTCACTGCCAACCGATTTTTCGCAAGCTCTTCAAATTCGCCGGTACCGTAGTTTACAAAAGGACAAATTGAAATGCCGCCGCGAACTTTAAAAATTCCCTCGACTTCAAGGTAACGCGGCTCAAGCAGTTTAATTAAATCATTCGCAATAATATTTACGGCGTCTTCGTGAAAGGTGCCGTGATTTCTGTAACTCGTCAAGTAAAGTTTCAAGCTTTTACTTTCGACGAGTTTTTTGTCGGGAATGTAATTAATTTTAATCGTGGCGTAGTCGGGCTGATGAGTTATCGGACAGACGCAGGTAAATTCGTCGCTGGTAAGGCGTACAAAATAATTTCGGTCGGGAAATTTATTCGGTATCGCCTCCAAAAAATCCGCGTTGTAGTCAAATTCGTAGTCAACGGTTTTACCTAAACTTTTTAATTCGTTCATGAAATTTTCCTCCATTCAATCTTCCATTCGTTTAAAATTTGTAAGGCTTTATCTGCAAAGAACGGTAGAAGTTTTTGCATTGGCGGCGTCAAATTTATTCCCGCGTCAAGGCTGAAAGGTTGTGCGCCGATCAGTTCGACGCAGGGAATTTTTTTATCGGTAATTTCAAGCATGGTCAAAATATCTTGTATGCCGACTTCGTGCGCGGAAATTTTTTGCGTGAAGTGTTTTAAAATTTCGTCGTCGCGCAGATGAAAAGTTTGTCCCGCCGCAACGCCGCCGTCAATCGAATCAATTATCAAAAGTTTGGACGTACCGGCTACGAAGTGAATCAGCTCAACGCCGAGAGTGCCGCCGTCAATCAGTTGCACTTTGTCGGGGAAGGCGTAATTTTTTTGCAGAAATTCAACTACGCGGACGCCAAAACCTTCGTCACTCAAAATCGTG
>CAMJNB010000224.1 GCA_946407175.1 uncultured Selenomonadales bacterium
TCCGCGCCATGTTTTCTTTGCTACTTTCTTTTGCGCCAAAAGAAAGTAGGTTAAACAAAAACTTTTACTAAGTTTGATTTTACAAAAAGCCCCCGGCTAACAGCTAATCCCAACACTTTTTCAAGTACGCTTTCAAAATTTTTTCGTAGCCGTTTTCACTCGGCTCATAATATTTTTTGTCGGCAAAATTTTTCGGCAGGTATTGTTGCTTGACGAAGTGACCTTCAAAATAGTGCGGGTACTTGTAATTTTTGCCGTGACCAAAAAACTTTGCACCTTTGTAATTCGTATCGCGCAGATGTAGCGGCACGTCGTCAACGTCGCGAACATTTTTCACGTCGCTTAATGCCTGTTCAATCGCCATATATGACGCATTGCTTTTCGGCGCGCATGCAACGTAAATCGCGGCTTGTGCCAAAATTTTTTTCGCTTCCGGCATACCGACGAATTGAACTGCTTGAGCCGCCGCATTTGCCAAAATTAAAGCCTGCGGGTCTGCATTGCCTACGTCCTCCGCCGCGCAGATTAAGATTCGCCGCGCTATGAATTTTACGTCCTCGCCGCCGTCAAGCATTTTCGCCAAATAAAAAATCGCCGCGTTGGCATCACTGCCGCGCATACTCTTTATAAATGCCGACGCCGTGTCATAGTGATTGTCGCTGCTTTTATCGTACTTTCTCAGCCTTTCGCCCCAAATTTTTCGCAGATTGTCTACCGTAATGCCGCCGTCAAAATAAATCTGCTCCAAAAGGTTCAGCGCAATTCTCGCGTCGCCGTCCGAAAAATCCGAAATGATTTCAAGCGCCCTGTCTTCAATCGGAAAATTTTTAGTCGGCAGTTTTAATTCTTCAATCGCGCGTTGGAGAATTTTTTTTATGTCGTCCGCCGTCAACTTTTCAAGCCGAATTATTTTTACGCGGCTTAACAGTGCGCCGTTCACTTCAAAGAAAGGATTTTCAGTCGTCGCGCCGATTAAAATTATTCGCCCGTCCTCGACGTACGGCAAGAGAAAATCTTGCTGACTTTTGTTAAAGCGGTGAATCTCGTCAATAAATAAAATTGTCCGCACGTTGAAATTTCGCTCTTCCTCAGCTTTTTGTACGATTTTTCTAAGCTCGGCAACTCCCGACAACGCTGCGTTGATTTTTACAAAGTTGCTTGAAATTTCGTTTGAAATAATTTTTGCAAGTGACGTTTTGCCTGTACCCGGCGCGCCAAAAAAAATTATCGAAGGAAAATAATTCCCGCCAACAAGCTTTGTCAAAAAGTTTAAAACTTCTTCCTGCCCCACGAAGTCGTTCAATTTTTGCGGACGCATTCTTTCTGCAAGCGGCACGTAGTTTTCAATGTCTGCAAATAAATTCAAATTCATTCCTCCCGATTTTAATTTTGGAAAGTGGACAAAATAAAAAGCGTCGGCATTTACCGGCGCAAATTTTTTATTCTTACCGCTGATTAATCTGTTTGCAGGTCGAATGACACGTCCGCCTCGTACATTCTGTTCCAAGGGTGCGTGAACAAAATATTTCGTAAGAGATAACCCTGCGGCAGTTTGATATTTTCTTCAACAAACTTTGTCGCCATTTCGGAGGTAGTCTCATTAGCCCACGCCATTTTTTCATCCAGTGCTGCCTTAGCGCCGGTACCCGGTACTTTCGGCAACATATCAGTTACAATGCGGCGTACATTGGCTTGATAAACCCAGTCATCAAAGTAGCGCGTCAAAAGCAGGTATTCAACGTCGCGATTGTCCATCCAGCGCGTCAAAACCCCTGCGCCGATTAAAAAGCCGGAACTGTTCGACGCCGTATTCCAGCCGCCGTACGCACGAATTTTAAAAAGCAGGTTATGTATCTTCATCTGCTCCATAAGCGCGTTGTCTGCGCCGTTTGCATAGGCAACGTCAATCACGCCGACGGGATAATTTTTGTCCGTCAAATCCTGCAAAATCCTCATAAAAGGTCGCGTACCTTTTCGCGGCGTCGTACCGTTGCCGGGCAAATTAGCCTCCAACGTCTTGCCGTCGTAATTCGTATTTACCGCCACAACCAAATCTGCGCGGTTGGCAGTAGTGATTCTGAATGAACCCGACGCCAAAATTGCGCCGTCAACCGATTCAGAAATTGTCTCGTTGCCGTAACGCGGAAAAGTCCACGCGCCCTTGCCTTCGTTGTACTTGACTGCCACAAAGGGAATTTCGCCGATATCGCGGTTAATCGCGCGACTTAACATAAGTATACCCAATTCATCAGCGCCGGACATAACTTGACAACGCGCCTTACCAAGCGGCTTCATATATTCGGACATATGCCGCCCTTCCAAATGCGTCTGCGAATAATCCGCGCTGTCGTCACAACCTACAAGCAGGTAGTCAAAATAATAATCACCGGTCAAGTCGACAAAGTACTTAACCACATCAAAATTTTTTGCACGACGTTTCAGCCAGTCTTCCAAATACTCCTGCGGAATATTTTTTTGCAACTCGGCAAATTCTTTACTCTCGCGCTTAGTCAACTTCATAACTTCCGCTTTATCGTTAAGCGCGGTGTATCTGAAAATCTGCGTGCCGTAAGTCGCATAATACTCCGGCTCTTCTGCGACAGGTGAACCCATTCGCGGCGTACGCATAATTGTAGCGAAAGCGTAAATCGGCACGTAGGGGAAATTTTTCTTGAACTGTTCAAACTTTTTTGCACGATTTAAAATTTCTTCCGCCGATAAATTATGTTGACGTGCCGCCACCAAACTGCCGTACAACACAGCGTCGGTAGAAATTACGGCGGCTGAAACGCCATGCGCATTTTCATTAAGCCACGCCCAAAGTTTTTCGGGATCTCCTAAATTTTTAGGACCGCCCAAAATTTCATCAGGCGGCACCAAAATTTCATAACCCAGCTTTTCGCCTACATCAATCGTCTGCTTTAATGTTATCGGTCTGTTGTCAATCGGTATGTACAAAATTTTTTTGCCTTGACCAATCTGCGCGGCGAATGTCACCGCCGTCAATGAAAGTATTGTAATTATCAGCGAAAAAATTATTACGGCTTTTTTCAAACTACTCCCTACTCCCTACAAGCCAACAACTACCAGCTACCGGCTAACATCACATATTTTTTACCGGCACGGGACCACGTGAAAGAGCAATCGCGCCGGTTCGTGCAATCTCTACAATCTCGTAATCTTTCAACACTTCACAAATCGCGTCAATCTTATTTTGTCCGCCGGTCAACTCAATGACAATATTTTCACTCGTCACGTCAACAATCTGCGCGCGGAAAATGTCAACAACACTTACCAAATCTGCGCGGTTTTCTTTCGACGCCCTAACTTTAATCATCACCAGTTCACGCTCAATGGAAGGCGCCTTGCTAAGGTTAACGATTTTTATCACGTCAATCAATTTGCTAAGCTGGTTTACAACTTGATCCAATTCATTTTCCGATTCAACGCTGACAACGATATTAATGCGCGTGACGCTGGGTTCTTCGGTGTAGCCTGCGGAAATACTTTCAATGTTAAAGGCGCGGCGGCTGATAAGTCCCGACACGTGAGTTAAAACGCCGGGCTTATTGTCGACCAACACGGCAAGTAAATATTTTTTCAAAGTTTAATAATCCTTTCCAAAATAAATTCTACATTCTTAATTCTTAATTCAGCCCGGCGGCCACTGCATGGAACGTCCG
>CAMJNB010000225.1 GCA_946407175.1 uncultured Selenomonadales bacterium
TAAGAGCTTTTCAAGCTCCCGCCTCTATAGGCGGCGGGTTATTGACTGCTAAATTTCTATGAATTTACTTACTTTCCTGCTTAAACGTGTATCGAAAAATTTTTTCTTCAACTTAATTTTCACCGTCGGCAGTCTTTTAACAGTCGGCAGTTTTGTTAGTCACCATTTTACTATTGAAGGAAATTTTTACAAGTCAACGAAAGATAGTGCAAATAAAATTTCAGAGGTGAAAACTTTTTGAAACAGAAAACTTATGTTGAAGATATTGAACGTGCGCTTTATGATATTCGTGACGCGGACGAGTCTGTTTATAAATCTGACGCGGGACTGACTGAAGAAATTATTCGGGACATTTCTGCGAAGAAAAAAGATCCCGCGTGGATGTTGGAATTTCGCTTGAAGTCATTGGAAGTTTACAACAAAATTCCCCTGCCTATATGGGGACCGGACATTTCAAGTTTGAACATGGACGAAATTATAACCTACGTCAAGCCGAACGCCAAACAGGTTACCGATTGGTCGGAAGTGCCGGAAGAAATTAAAAATACTTTTGACAGGCTCGGCATACCGGAGGCTGAAAAAAAATCTTTAGCCGGCGTCGGTGCGCAGTACGACTCGGAAGTTGTCTACCACAACATTCAAGAGAATCTTACAAAGCAGGGCGTGGTTTACACGGACATGGAAACGGCGCTTGTTGAACATGAAGATATTGTGCGTGAATATTTTATGACGCTGGTGCCGCCGAAAGATCACAAATTCGCCGCGTTACACGGCGCGGTATGGTCGGGCGGCAGTTTTGTCTACGTTCCCGCCGGTATTAACGTTGAAATACCTTTGCAGTCTTACTTCAGACTTAACGCGGCAGGTGCGGGGCAGTTTGAACATACGCTGATAATCGTCGAGAAAGGCGCGAATTTACATTTCATCGAAGGTTGCAGTGCACCGAAATATAACGTGACTAATTTGCATGCGGGTTGCGTCGAACTTTTTGTTAAGGAAGGTGCAAGGCTAAGGTATTCGACGATTGAAAATTGGTCACGCAACATGATGAATTTGAATACGAAAAGGGCGCTTGTCGAAAAGGACGGCTTGATTGAATGGGTCAGCGGCTCTTTCGGTTCTCACGTGTCAATGCTGTATCCGTGCAGCGTATTGCACGGCGAAGGTGCGCGCGCTGAATTTACCGGCGTGACTTTTGCAGGTAAGGGGCAGAATCTTGATACCGGCGCTATCGTAGTTCATGCGGCGCCACATACTTCGTCGAACATTAACACGCGGACAATTTCAAAATCCGGCGGCGCGGCGACGTATCGTTCCGCCGTCAAGGTTACGAAATCTGCGCGGTTTTCAAAATCCTCCGTGAACTGTGAATCACTTATGCTTGACGACGAATCGCGCTCCGATACTTTGCCGGTTATGGACATTGAAGGCGCGGACGCCGATATAGGTCACGAGGCTAAGATTGGAAGAATTTCGGACGAGGCGATTTTTTATTTGACTGCACGCGGAATTTCGGAAGACGAGGCACGGGCTATGATTGTACGCGGTTTTGTTGAACCCATTGCAAAAGAATTGCCGCTTGAATACGCCGTTGAAATGAACAATTTAATTTCAATCGAGTTGGAAGGGGCGAATTAAATTGGCGAATGAAAATCTAAGTGAACGTAAAAGTTTGGGCATTGTAGACTGGTTCGGCGGGACTTCTTACAGGCATTCGTATGACGGCAGACATTTGAACTACGGTTTTGTCAGAGTGCTGGTAAATCGGCAGGACATTGAATTCAATCGCGAAGATATTTACTTGCATAAGACAAACCTTTTACCGGAAAGTTCGACGCCGTACGAAAATAGTTTTGTAATTTTCAATATGGAAAAGACGCCGCGCGGAATTGCCGCCGTTAATGCAATGGTGCTTTATTCGGATAAATTCATGGAGCAGGTAAATTTTGCCGATGCCGCCGAATTTAGAAAAATTTACGACGCGCTTAAATCCTTTGACGCATCTAAATTAAGTTCGTTTTTATCAGCGATACCGGAAAGTTTTTGTCATTATGATTGGATCTTTGAAAAATTGCCGCCTGAAAAAAAGCTTAAATTTTTCTTGTCACAGTTTACCGAAAATCCTACGCCGCAACTTGAAGAAAATATTTTTGAACTACTCGGCGATACAGATGTTTTGAAAAATAATTGGCGAAATTTGCCGGACGAAATTTTACTGAATGACAGATTGCCGCCTCTTATTAAAAAATTGCCTGACTATTATACCGGCTATACAAATGCCAAAAAAGAAATTTATGCTCTTCGCAACCAAAAATTTGCGCATAACGCTTTAAATTCGGCGGAAATTTTATCTGCAGAGCAAGTACTAAAACTTTTTGACGATGCGACGAACGAAGATAAATTTACCGCGTTTGAAAAGTACTGTGACAAATTCAGCGACAAAGAAATTTCAAATTGCATTGATACGCTGATAAATTTTAAATCGGTTGATGAAATTGTTACATTGTTGCGTGAAAAATTTGACGCGGATAAAATTCAAAATATCGTGATGACCTGCACGGAAAAAGATTTAAAGTCATACAGTTACAGATACAAGTGGATTGACTATGTTTTCGTCGCGGAAGAAACTTTTCCGACAGAATTTATTGCGAAAATTTGGGATTATGCCGACACCGAAAGAAAATTCGCGGCGTTTGAAAAGTACGCTACCAAATTCACTGATAAAGAATTTGCAAATTGCGTTGAAAGTTTACTTCACCATAAAACTGCGGCTGAAGTTGTCGAATTTATCAAAGTACGGCGACCTGAAGATTGGCAGAAGTTAGTGTCCCAATATATTTTGAACAGTCACTCAAAAGGCGCGTGGGCAACGTGGTTGCTTGATAATCTTGAAATTTTCCGTGACCTTAAAGCTGACGAAGGTGTTGCCATTTTGGTAATGTACGCGGCGGCGAAAGAAAATAAAATTTCACAAGAATTAATTGACATACTTGAAACAAAAACAAATGCGGATAAAGCTTTACGCGCTAAAATTGTTTACGACTACTTCCGCGCAGGTTATGAAAAAATTTTGGGCAACGTCGAAGAAAGTCAAAAGTACTTGGATAAAGCCGAATTGGTACTTATAAAAATTTTTGACATGCTTGCCGAAAATCCCGCCGACATTCCCGACCTTACACTTAAAGACGCAAATATTTTCCCGCAGTGTACTGAAGACCGCCTTACCAAAAATGAATTGCGACCGTGTTTTTTCTGTGAATCGGTTCCTTGGAGAAACGTCAGTTATTGTCCGCGCTTGGGAACTCACCATATAAATTGCGCAAGAAATTATGCCGATTTGAATTTACCTGCCGAAAATTGGGCGCTGGGTGAATTGCTTGATAAATTTGATTTGAAAATTCCCTCTGCCGGCGATAAAAGTAACGGCGAATATTTTTCACGTATAGGCGGTGAATTTAACAGGCTTTATGAACTGCGCGGCAGATTGAAATGTTCAGGTTGCGGCGAATTTATGCGCTCCGATAAAAATTTTGCAAAATGGAAAGACTCTGCTAACGTCCGTGATATGTTCAACAAAATGGCGTCGAACAAAATAAGTCACTTTGCAATTTTTAATTCAACCGTTTTTCGTTGCAATAATCCGAATTGTAAATCGCCGGACGTGGCGTATTTGAGT
>CAMJNB010000226.1 GCA_946407175.1 uncultured Selenomonadales bacterium
TCATTGGCGCTACTCCCGCCACCGGTAAGACTACCTTTTGTTGGCAACTTTTAGAGCAACTTCATAAAAAAGGCGAAATTTGCGTTTTCTGCAGCTATGAAATGTCGCCACTCGAGCTTTTCTCTAAATCTATGGCGCGCGAACTCTTTTTGCGTGATAAGTCCACTACGCTCACTTCCGCTGATATTCGTTGCGGCGCGTCCTCAGACATTTTATCAAAAGTGCACGCAGACTTTATTGCTGAAGATAAAGGCGGCGTTAATCTTTTCACTCTTCAAGATGAAAATATTGACGAGATGTTACGTCTTATTCGTCCGTATTGCAATGATAAAAAGAAATCCCCCGTTGTTTGCTTAGACTACCTGCAGATTGTCCCGCCTTCAAGCGAAATTCAGACCGACAAGGCACGTATTGACGATATTGTCCATAAACTTAAGACTTTTCAGCGGGAAACTAATACCACTTTCATTGTTATCAGTAGCTTTAACCGGATGAATTATTACCAGCAAGTTTCTTTCGAGTCTTTCAAGGAAAGTGGTAACATTGAATATACCGCTGATGTCGTTTGGGCTTTACAGCTTAATGTCATCAATGATGTCAAAATCGGCGCTCCTATTTCCGAAACCCGCAAAAAATTTGAAGACGCTAAACGTCAACAACCGCGCCAAATTCAGTTTAAATGCTTGAAAAATAGGCAAGGGCAAAATTATGACTGCTACTTTAACTATTACTCGGCGCACGATTATTTTGAACCTCGCGAAGCAGGTCAAAACCCCACGCCTAAAGGCGGAGGATTGTAAAAGCTCTTTTTACCAGCCATGAGAAGAGGTAGGGACAGTGCTGTTGCCGTGCAAACCGCAAAAAGCTAAAACTTTTGAGCCGGTCCAATAATCCAAATCGCGGCTGAATATTTTTTTATTTTAAACAAAGTTTTTAGAGGCTGTTTGTACAATTAAACAAAAAAAGACTTCGGCAAATTTTAAACTAAGCCGAAGTTTTTTTATATGACTTTAAATAATTTAATCAACTTTAAAAAGTGGTTTAAAGGCAGGCACCGCTCTGCTAAATTTAGCGGAAGTTTTATCTGCACCGTAACGCTTGAAATTTATTGACCGTAGTAATTTTTTCTAAGCCTTTCAAGATTGTATCGTGTTGAGCCCAAACCGCTTGTCGTTCCGTCGGTTATAAAGCCGAATTTACCGTAAGTACTAAGACTTCTGAAATTCAAACTTCCACTTCCGATGCCGTGAACAAAGATATCACCTTCATACGTTTTTAAAGTCAAGTTCGCACCGTTATTGGTTATACGCAAGCCGTTTCCTACTACGCCAATATTTTTTGCGGTTATGTTAATGCTCTTTCCGGTAAGGCGTCCCGTATCCTTGCCGGTTTCCGTACTCATCACTATGGGCGTGTAGTCGTTGACTATACCAATATTTTCACCTGCCGTTATAGCTTGAATTGTCAGCGGAGAAGATCTGTGTACACTATCCAAATAAATTGACTTTGCAGAATTTGCCTCAAGTGCTCCTGTCATGTTCAACTTTAAAGCGTCACTCTGTCCTTGACCGCCGATATTGCCGGCGCCGCCGTATAAAATGACATCTTTTGCCGTTATGCCGTTAGAGGTATCGGCGAATTTAATGCCGTTGTCCGTCATCAAGCGTACATTGTAATCTGTGTAGATGCTCCAGCGAGGTTCATAATCTCTGTTGCCGAAGAATTTTTGAAATTGAAAGTGGTATTTTTAGTGCCGACCAAGTACGTATGCTTGCCTGAATTAATGCTAAGGTTGCCGCCTGTACTTTCGCCGTCATTGCGAAGTTGAACTGAAACGGGATTTTGTTTTTTGACTGTGACACTTGATTTATTTGCACTCCAAGTCAAATCACCTGCTTTGACGTTCGACAAAATTTTCAAGTTTTCCACCTTTGTTAAATCTGCGGCTTGAATCACGGTAGGTGTTTCATCATCTTCGCCAATGCCTTCTTTTGCTGAAATTTTGAGATTGTTGGCAATAATGTTCGGATTTTCAACGTTCACGGTTTGTCCTGCAGGGCTGTTCAAAATGCTGTCGTTAATCGCGTAAAGCAATTGATTCTTGCTGAAACCGAAGGCGTTGGAATCTTTTAAACCGGCGTAAGCTACGATTATCGACACTTCATCTGTTGAAAAGCCCATGCCGTTGAAAAAGGCCTTAATCTTTCTGTCATATTCCCTTTGCGCGGAGGCTCGTGCCGAATCATCTTTGGCAATTTTTACAGCTTGAGTGTAGAATAATTTCGCATTTTGCATTTCGCGAGAATTTGCAAAGGCGTTTGCCATCTGAAGATATTCTGCGATTCTTTCTTCTGAACCGCCTGCCAAATCGCGGGCGCGCTGTTCAATGGAAGTCATTACACTTTGCTTTTCGCTTGCCGCAACTTCCGCGCTGGAATCAGCCGCCGCGTCGCCGTTAATAATTCCCAAGTCAGTCCAATTTTGAACTCGGTCATCGCTGTCCGATAAAGTGTAGTCTTGATTGGTGACATCAATAATTTTTCCGGATGAAGTAAGCTCAACGTCGCCGGTCTTACTTTCAATGTAACCTATCCGCATATCGCCTGCAGTTTCTGCAAGATAAATGCTGCCGGTTGCCTTTGCGTTAAGACTGCGTGACATGGTATCGCCATTTTGCAAGTTACTGTCAATGACATTGACATTTATCGGCGTGCTTGACGTACCTATAGCGCCGTTTGTTGACGTTAAATCGATTCGCCGCGCGGATATTAAATTGTTTCTGTCTAATCCGACAATGTTTTTATGTGCGTGTATGTCAACGTTGCCGCTATTGGCAGATACATTTCCAATTTGCAAGCCGCCTGCCGACTCTATCTTAATGTTGCCGGAAGTTGTAGCCGCGTTTAACTTCGACAAATCAGAAATGCCGTTATGCGTTATGTCAATTCCCTTTGCCGCATTTAAGCTGACTTCATCGGTAATAATTCGCTTGTCATTGCCGGTCGCAATTTCGCCGTTCACGGAAGTCAAATTGACTGCACCGAAAGACCGCCCTGCCCCTGCGTTTTGAATGTTGCCGTTTATGTAGAGGTTACCTCCGCTTGTAACGTTAATATTCCCGTCGCCTGTAATAAAACTCGTGCGAATATTTTTATCGGCAGGGACGTAGTAATTTGTCGTATTTGAACGCCCTTGAGACTCTGTCCACTTGTAAGTTACGGTTTTATTTGCCCATAAAAAGCCGTGATAATCCGTACTTGTTGAAATTGCCGAAGGAACCCAGCTGCTTGAACTTACCAACTTTGTTTCTGCGTTCAGTACACCGTTTACCGCTTTGCTTGACACGAAGACGCCGTTGGGTAAAACGTCGCCGCTTGAACTGCGCGTATTGACAGTGGTGGCTTTATTGCCGACAGCTTTTATAAATGTCGCCGTACTGCCGGTGTCTATTACGCCCCAAAGTGTGGAGTCATCGGAATATTGCTTTGAAACGGTAGTCGTGTAGCTTATGCCGCCCGTCCAACTGTAAGCAGAATTTTTTGCAGGATCGTAACCGTTTTTAGCCTCTTCATTGTCGGTGAAACTTGTAGTAAGCGAATTTTTGGCGGTATCTTCAACCAAAATCGGCGAGGATTCCCCCACTTCTGCAAGTGGGGGAGGAATCGCC
>CAMJNB010000227.1 GCA_946407175.1 uncultured Selenomonadales bacterium
CAAAGTGCATGACATTAGCCGCGCCGCAACCTTCATCAAGAACCTGCGCGGTGTACTCTTTGCCGTCATGCGTGAAGGCAAGCAGGTAGCGTTTACCCTTGCGATGTCCCAAAATCCAAGTGGGTTTGCCGCAAATTTCGCCGCCAAATATCGCGTGCATAAATTCCAATTTTTCAGGGTGCGTGTAGGCGAGTTCAAATTTGCCGTCTTTCTTCTCATAGATATTAATCGTGTCACCATGAAAAGGCGCTATCGTGCAGAGTTCTTCAACGCCGTCATTGTTCAAGTCGAGTAACAAGCCGTCACTTGCCGCGTCGCTTGTCAGCTGTTCAATAGTCCATTCGCCGCCTGCAGTTTTGGGCGGGAAGAATTGGAAAACGCCGTTGTCGCAGGATACGATACTGCTTGTGGAGCCGTCTTTTTCGACGTGACGATAGTAGCCGTGATTCTTAAGCATACCGTCTTTAATGCACTTCAATTCAAGCTGATGGTCGAAAGTATAGGTGGACAAATCCTCCGGCAATTCAGCGACGCAGACTTTACCGGGAAAACGCCAGTCGTCTTTGTACTCATGGTCGGTCTTAAGACAGCACGCAATGAGATAATTTTTGCCGCCGGATTGCAAAATGTCAAAGCGATGCACGAAAGGCAACTTGACAAGTACGCGGACTTCCCAGTCATCTTTGCCCATAGGCGTGACAACTACGATTGACGCATTTTTACTGTCATTGGGCGAATAAAATTTGCGCGTGGAAAGGAATTGACCGTTACTGCCGGGTACCTGTTGCATTGTCATAATGCCGCCGGGTTCACTCCACAGCACTTCCTCTTGATTGCCGTCCAAATCGTAAAGGCGGCACTGATTGACTTTTTCCGCCGCAACAAGGAAATGATCCTTGCCGTTATAATGGAGCTTAGTCATTGCGTAGCATTTTTCAAGACTGCCGATAACCTTTTTATTTACCTTCACAGCTACTCCTCCTTATGAAAGAACTTTAACTTAAGAAACAAATTTAACTTTAGCTTATGAAATAATTTTATCTTATGAAACAGCCTTACCTTATGAAACAACTTTATCGAAATATCCGCGAATGAATTTATTAGCAGACTCCAACTCCGCTTTCCAATCCTGCGTGACGCCTTTAACAAACCAAAATTCGGTGACGTAACGGCGGACGCCCAATTCCCACGAAGTCTTGATAACCTTTTCAAAATCGACGTGACCGGTGCCGTAGGGAATTTCGCGGTACTTGCCGGGTACAGTCTCTTTCAAATGCACGGCAACAATGTGACCTTTACCGCTCTTCAAGTCGTCGGCAACGTCATTTCCATAAAGCAAGGACGCATTTGTAATATTACCAACGTCGGGATAAACGCCTAAATAGGGTGAATCGACAAGGTTGACGTACTTCATCGCCTTGCCTACGGTATCCATGAACGGCGTCTCCATAGTTTCAAAGCCGAGTTGCACGCCTTCTTTAGCCGCCATTTCAGTAGCAAGTTTAAGGTTGGTTAAGAAGTCTGCGCGGGTCTGATCGTCGCCTTGTTCGTAGTAAACGTCATAACCTGCAAGCTGAATGGTACGAATACCGAGCCGTGCGGCAAGAGTAACCGCCTTTTGCATAATTTCCATGCTGCGAACTTGCGTAGCTTTATCGTGACTGCCGAAAGGATACTTGCGGTGACCGCTCAAGCAGATTGAACGGAAAGGCAGGTTGACGGCACGCATTGCGGCTTTAATCTCGTCAATTTGACCGTCGGTGTAGTCAAGGCGTGCAAGTTTATCGTCGGTCTCATCAATACTCATTTCAACGTAGTCAAAGCCGGCATTTTTCGCCGCTTGAAGTTTTTCAGCCCAAGTCAAATTGCCGGGCATTGCCTTTTCGTACAAGCCCAAAAGATATTTTTTCATGGTGTTACCTCACTCAACCTTGACCGTAGTAGGCGTTGGGACCGTGTTTGCGCATGAAGTGCTTGTCTTGAATATGTTGAGGTGCGCGAGCAACTTTCGGATTGTTAATTTCGGTGAACGTCGCCATCTTCGCAACTTCTTCCAAAACTACGGAATGATAAACCGCTTGCGCCGCGTCTTTACCCCACGTGAAAGGACCGTGATTCGCGCAGATTACGGCAGGTACGTAGACGGGATTAATCTTGCGTTGCGTGAAGGTCTCTACAATTACGTTGCCGGTATTGAGTTCGTAAGCTTCCTCAATTTCCTCTTTCGTCAAACTGCGCGTGCAGGGAATATCGCCATAAAAATAATCGGCGTGCGTCGTACCGTAAGCAGGGATATCACGTCCTGCTTGAGCCCAAGACACTGCATGCGGGCTGTGGGTATGAACAATTCCGCCGATTTCGGGAAAAGCTTTATAAAGAATTCTATGTGTTTCGGTGTCGGAAGAGGGCTTAAGCTTGCCTTCAACCTTTTTGCCGTCGAGGTCAACAACTACCAAATCTTCAGGCGTCAACTCGTCATATTCGACGCCGCTGGGTTTAATGACAAACAAACCGCTTGCACGATCAATGCCGCTTACGTTGCCCCAAGTGTAGGTGATAAGTTTGCGTTTGGGAAGTTCCATATTGGCGTCGTAGACTTTCTTTTTCAGTTCTTCCAGCATATATAAACTCTCCTGACTCAAAAAACAAAGCAAGCGAGGACGGAGCATTACCGCCCTCGCCGCAAAAGTATTGTTACTTCTTACAAAAAGTATTGGTTACTTCCTAAGACAATGGGGAAATTTTATTTCTTGTCGATGATATTTTCTTGGATCTTTTCAGCCATCTCTTTTTCAGAGAGCAAGTTTTTAAGACCGATAACGGTTGCCTTAACGTCGCCGAAGGTGCCGACCAAAGATTCGGAGCAGAAAACGACATCGTAGTTGTTGGCGTTGGACTTCGCGTCGCCTACGTTGGTGTGGTAAATTTCAGCCTCAATGCCGAGCTTTTTGAAAGCTTTTTCGAGTTTCATCTTGATGATCTGGGAAGAACCCATGCCGCTGCCGCACGCAGCAATAACCTTCAATTTTGCCATTTAGAAGACTCCCTTCAAATAACCTATATTTTACTTAGTCAATGACGACTTCATCGACGGAAACGCCTTGTTTCTTCGCCATTAACTCTTTGTAAGCATCATAATCCTCTGCAATGAGGAAGTACGTATCCTTGTTCATGCGATAGATAATCTGCGGAATTGCCAAAAGTCCGATTACGACTATTACAACGCCGACGACGTGCAGATTGTTCATGATAACGCCGATTGCAGGCCACAGATAATCCCAGTCGGAGGAGCCGTGCCAACCGCCGTAGACACCGGTCATGAAGTAGTGAGCCGCGAACGCGCCGCCCAAAACTTGAATGATACCGCTGAAGAAAGGAATAATCGTCGCTGCACGAATACCGCCCAAACGGTTTGCATAAACTGCGAAAGTCGCATTGTCAAAGAACAAAGGTACGAAGCCGCTGATTATAAGAATCGGGCTGTTGAAAACTATCAAGCCTAAAATCGCGAGAAGTTGACCGAATGCGCCGAACAAGAATCCGATTGTAACTGCGTTGGGGTGACCGAAACCGTATACAGCCGCGCAGTCGACAGCCGGCATTGAACCGGGCAGAATCTTTTCCGAAATACCTTGAAATGAA
>CAMJNB010000228.1 GCA_946407175.1 uncultured Selenomonadales bacterium
AGATTCGGCAGTTTATAATTTGTTCGCGCCGGTTGAAATCGGTACTGCGGGGCTTATTTACCAATGTAGTCAAAATTCCGGTCACCATGTTCAGGAAGATAATTTTTTTGTTGAAATTGCGGACTTTGCAAGCGACAAAATTATTGAAGACGAAGAGCATATGGGTGAACTTGTCATAACTACGTTAACCGCACAGGCAAGACCGTTAATCAGATATCGCACGCGGCAGGCGGTACGGCGTATGAGCGGCGTTTGTCCCTGCGGCAGAAGTCTTTTACGCCTTGCCACACCGTTTACGAAGTAGGTGATAGGTGTTAGGGGCTAGAGATTAGGGAACAGTGAGCAGAATGAAAATTGTAATTGCGATTGATTCTTTTAAAGGCAGTATGTCTTCGATTGACGCTGGCGAAATTACGGCGTCGGCGATTCGTGACCTTGACAAAAATGCTGACGTAAAAATTTTTCCGCTTGCTGACGGCGGCGAAGGTACTGTAGACGCACTGACACGAGGACTTAACGGCAGAATCATTTCAACCGAAGTCACGGGAACGCTCGGCGATAAAATTAAAAGTCGCTACGGCTTTATCCCCGCGACAAAAACCGCTGTCATTGAAATGGCGGACGCGGCAGGCATTACGCTTGTACCGGCTGAAAAGAGAAATCCTCTGCATACTACGACATACGGACTTGGCGAATTGATTTTGCAAGCGGCTGATAACGGTTGCCGCGAATTTATAATCGGTATCGGCGGCAGTGCCACGAATGACTGCGGCTTAGGTATGCTTACGGCTCTCGGCGTGAAATTTTTTGACGCGCAAGGTAACACGGTCGGCATTTACGGCGGCGATTTAAAAGAGATTGCAACGGTCGACATAAGCAATTTAAAACCGATTCTGCGCGAATGCAAATTCAGAATTGCCTGTGACGTGACAAATCCGCTGTACGGTGAAAAAGGTTGCTCGGCTGTCTACGGTCCGCAAAAAGGCGCGACGCCTGAAATTGTTCGTGCTATGGACGTCTACATAAAAAATTTTGCTGATATCATTGAACGTCAGCTGAAATTAATCGGTGCCGAAATGCCCGGCGCAGGTGCGGCAGGCGGATTGGGTTACGCATTTCATACGTTTTTGAACGGCAAACTTGAACCGGGTATAGATTTAGTTTTGGACGCGATTAAAATTGCAGATGCGATTAAAACTGCGAATTTTGTCATAACCGGCGAAGGGCGATTGGACTTTCAAACGGCAATGGGAAAGGCGCCTGTCGGTGTTGCGAAGTTGGCAAAAAAAATTAATCCCAATGTAAAAGTTATCGCTGTATGCGGCGCGGCAACGCCTGAGGCTGTCGAGGTTAATTCAAACGGCATTGACGCTTACTTTCCGATTTTGCACGCCGTGACAAGTCTTGATGAGGCTATGAAATTTGAGACGGCAAAATTAAATCTGTATCAAACCGTCACGCAAATTTTCAGATTGATTAACGTGAATAAATAATTTTGTCGGTAACCTTATTTAAATAATTTTTGTGTTAAATAATTTTGTGGAGAAAATTTAATGGACGCTGAAGTAATTCATTACAATAAACTTGCCGCAAGGGCAGTTGATGACGAGGATGCGTTTAACGAACTTTACAGACATTTCTTTCCGCGTGTCTACAATTTTATTTACGCGCGAATGAAAAACGTTGACGCGGCGGACGACGTTGTCAGTATGACGTTTATGAAGGTCTACGAAAATTTAAGCAAGTACAACCCCGACAAGGCGGCGTTTTCGACGTGGCTTTTTCGTATTGCGTCAAATTCAATGCTGGATTATTTCAGACGGACGCAGAGTCACGGCGAAACTGAATGGGACGAAACTTTTGACCCGCCTGCGCCGGAATTTGAAGAGCCTGAAAATAAAGCGCTTGCCAAAGAAGGACACGCGGAAATTTTGAAGGCTATGGATAAACTTAATGAACGCGAGCGCCGTATTGTCGAGTTAAAATATTTTTCCGGTATGGGCAACAAAGAAATTGCCGAGCTTATGGAAATTTCCGCCAACAATGTCGGTGTTGTTCTGCACGGAGCATTGAAAAAGCTGAAAAAAGTTTTGGGCAGAGAGTAAAAAAATTTTGACGTCGGACGCCGTGTTTGTCTGCCGTCATTTTTTTTGCTAAAATTTAGTCGAGGTGTTTTTTATGGAAGAAGATAAAGATAAATCGTTGCAACCGGTTGAAGAAAAAAAATCGACGCCTGCAACCGGAAATTACAATGCGTCGGAAACAATAGACACTACGGTCAACAAAAAGCTTAATGAGGCGATTGACGAAAAGAAAGAGGAAGTCAAGGATTTTTTTCACGTAAGAACGCGGACCAAGATAATTATCCCGCTGGCAATTTTAGTTTGCCTTATGTGCGTCATTTTGATTTACGCGGCAATGTACGCGGGGCTTGAAGTTCAAATTTGGCAGGGCGCGATTTGGGGCTTGTGCGTGATACTTTCAGTCTACGCAATTTTCAAGCGCTCAATCGCCGCAATGATTTTAAATTTAGTTTTATTTTTAGGCATATCGCTAATTCCGGCGTGGCAAATGGGCTATGAATATTTTCGCCCTGTTATAGAAAAATTAGCCGGCACTTTGTAAATTTACCGGCGGCTTATAAATTACGTCAAACTTAGAATTTTATCTGCGACTTAGGGGCTGTTTGTAAACTTAAACTTTTGAACCTACTTTCTTTTGGATTATTTAACCTACTTTCTTTTGGCGCAAAAGAAAGTAGCAAAGAAAACATGGCGCGGATGTTGCTCGCAGGGTTGGTTGATAGTTTTAACTTTAACGTACCGAACAATGTTACGGTAATTCCGACGTGGCGGACCGCAGCGAATACATCCGCGCCGTCTTTTTTAAGCTTGAATTTACAAACAACCTCTAGAAATTTATCTGCGACAAAGTTTGATGACAATTTTTTCAAGCGCCTCAGCACCTGCGCGACCGGTTTTAAAATTAAAATCAAGATCCGCCAATTCCAAAAAAGTCTCTTCCAAAATTCGCGCAGAGTAACTTTTGGACGAGGCGGCAATTTTTTGCGCAATGTACGGGCTGATGACTTCGAGCGGCTTTACCAAATCTTTGTCCGACATACCGCGCTTTAAATAAGATTTCACCATAATAAATTGCCGAATGTTTTTTATAAGCAAGCCGATAATCTGCGGTGTTTTGTTCACGTCACGTAAAGCGTTGCGCAGAATCATAACGGCTTTTTCCGCCTGCTTATTGTTTATGGCGTCGATAATTGCGAAATTGGAAAGTTCCGGCGGCTCTGTCATAATCTTTTGCAACGCGGCGACACTGATATCTTTATCGCCTACAAACTCGGCAATTTTATTCATTTCATTTTCCAAGTACCAAAGTGAAATTTCCGGCAGCAGTTCAATTCTCTCTGAAAAAAATCTGCGCGCTTGACCGTCCATAACTTTGCCGAGTGACTTTAATTTTTCATTAAGCCATTCGCCGACTTCCCATGCGCGTAGCGGTTCCGCCTCCAATATCGCCGCAATTTTTGAAACGGCTTTGTAAAACTTACGGCGCTTGTCTGCAGATTCTGTGACGAAGATGACGTAATTTGTAGGCATCATATTGCTTAAAACTTTTTCCAGC
>CAMJNB010000229.1 GCA_946407175.1 uncultured Selenomonadales bacterium
GTTTCTTTTTGTGATAAAGAAAATTTTGATGACGAAGATGCGCTCATGGAAATTGCTATGGACGCGGGCGCAGAAGATTTTAACGCCGATGATGATATGTTTGAAATTACCGCCGCGCCGGAAGATTTCAACGCCATTGAAAGTGCGCTTGCCGATAAAAAAATTGAAACTGCCTCCGCCGAAATTACGCAGGTTCCCGACACTACCGTTGCGCTTTCCGGTGACGCCGCAGAAAAAATGCAGAAACTTCTTGACGCGCTTGACGAAGATGACGACGTGCAAAATGTCTACGGAAATTACGAGTTCGCAGAATAATTTATGCAGTGTCAATTAATACCTTTTTGCACACCAAAAAATATTGACCTTGTTCGCATTTTTGATAAAGAAAGGCTTTTAGATTTTATCAGCCAAAATATAGACGCCGAATTTGCAATGCAGGTTGAAGGCTACGAAATTTATTTTGACTTTATAAAAGGTTTTCGTCTTAAGGTGCCGCATGGAAACTGGCGCGTAAAAATTTGGGACGACAGCGACATTATTTTTTTCGACGACACCGTTTCAAATACAATTTTAATTTCGGTGGAGAAATTTTTCATTCGCTGGGAGTTTGAAATTTATCTTGACGGACAACCTATTTTTCATCACGTCTACAATCCCACAGATTTTAACGTGCATTTTCATATACCTGAGACGGGTATGGGCGACCACATTGCTTTACTGCCTTGCATTGAAGAATTTTGCCGTAAGTGGAATTGTACCGCGACTTGCCGTGTTGAACCTTATATGAAAGAGATTTTGGACGTATACTTCCCTGCAATAAAATATTCGGACGAAATTCCTGCGAATACCTACGCAAGCTACCTTTTATCGCCGGGGTTCAGTCCGTTTTTTCAGCCGACGGAAATCAGAAAAATTCCAATGCTGACTATGGGGCGCGAAATTTTAGGCTTGGGACGTTACACGAAAAAAATTTACTACCCTACAAAGCCACGCCAAATTGCCGAGCCGTATGTTTGCATTGCCGCGCAGGCGTCGATAACTCCAAAGGCGTGGCTTAATACCGACGGCTATGATGAAGTTGTCGCGTACTTGAAAAGTTTAGGCTATCGCGTACTTTGCATTGATAAAAATCGTGAGGAAACCGGTCACGGCATGACTGTGAAAATGCCGCAAGGCGCGGAGGATTTTACCGGCGACATTTCACTTATTGAGCGCGTAAATCTTTTGGCGTACGCAGATTTTTTTATAGGCTTAAGCAGCGGTTTATCATGGCTTGCGTGGGCGGTTGACATTCCCGTCATTTTAATCAGCGGCATTACATCTTCATGGTTTGAATTTGATACGCCGCACCGAATCATTAATCGACTTGTCTGCAACAGCTGTCATAATGAGACGGCGATTGATTGGCCGCAGTATGAATTTTGTCCTTATCATAACAATACGCCGCGTGCTTATGAGTGTTCAAGAATGATATCTGCGCGGCAGGTCATTGACGCGATAGAGGAGCTTAGAGCTGACAGCTTGGAGCTTGGAGAGGGTAGAAGGTAGGGGGTAGAATTTTAGCATTAGGAATAGATCCCGGCACGGCAATTTGCGGCTACGGGATTGTCGAACAGTCACGCGGCAGGTTGACGGCAAAAACTTTCGGCGTCATTACCACAAGCCCCGAATCACGTATGCAGGACAGACTTTTAAAAATTTACAATGAACTTGACGCGCTGATAAAAAATTTTCAGCCTGAAGTTGTCGGCGTGGAAAAACTTTTTTTCGGCAAAAATGCCACTACCGCAATTCCCGTAGGTCAAGCGCGCGGCGTCGTGTTACTCTGCGCGGCGCAAAATAATTTGGACGTGGTTGAGATAACGCCGAACGAAGTTAAAATGTCTATCACCGGTTACGGCGGCGCGACGAAAGAACAAGTCATTTACATGGTGACGCGCATTTTAAATTTGCCGGAACCGCCTTCGCCCGATGACGCGGCGGACGCATTGGCAATAGCTATCGGCGCGGCGTATGAGGCAAACAGTTTGGTACGGCGAAATTTTTTGGAGGCGTGATGATAGGTTATTTAAGCGGCAAGGTAAAATTTTTGAACGGCGAAGAATGTATTCTCGACGTCGGCGGCGTCGGCTACAAGGTTTTCACGGACGCTTTCACGCGGCAAAATCTTCAAGTCGACGCGGCGGCGGAATTTTTCATTCATACTGCGGTACGTGAAGACGCAATTAATTTGTACGGCTTTAAAAGTCGTGACACGCTGGAATTTTTTGAACTGCTTTTAACAGTCAGCGGCTTGGGTACAAAATCGGCGTTGGCGGTAGTGTCAAAAATTTCACCGGCTGAATTTTTCGCTGCGGTCAGTGCGCAGGATTCGGCTACCTTGACAAAACTGCCGGGCATTGGCAAAAAATCCGCACAGAGAATTTTGCTTGAACTCAAAGACAAGGTTAAAGCCGTTGCAGAAAATTTATCGCCTGCAGATGACTTTAAACCTGCGCCAATTCCTTCTAACGCCTTCGACGAGGCACAAGACGCACTCTCGGCGCTGGGCTACACTGCGGCTGAAATTTCCGCCGTATTCAAACGCGCGCCGAAAAATTTTTCTACCGAACAGCTGATTAAATTTGCGCTGAAAGAATTAAACCGCTTTGTATAAAATCGTGCAGTTTTAAATATAAAAAGAGGTGACAATTATGTTAAAAGACGAAAGTTTCAACAAAGTTTTCATAGGTTCCGGCTTGACGGCTGAACTTTTTTTAAATGCCTTAATACGGCACAAAGGCGAATCGCCTGACGATTTTTATATTTTAAGCAAAAACAAAGAACGTTGCGAAGAGTTAGCGTACAAGTATCAAATTCGCGCCACGACAAATTTTCACGCCTTCATTTCAAAGGCAAAGGTAGTAGTTTTGGCAGTGGACTTGCCGGATTTGGACGGTATCCCCGCTCTTGTAAATTTGATTCGTGACAAAGTGCCGCCGGACGCGCTGATTAATTCCGTGACGCCGAGATTGAAAATCGCGCAGATTGAAAAATATTTTCCCGACCATCCGGTAATGCGTTTGTCGCTAAATTTCTCTGCGCCGAACGGTCACAGCATCGGCAGTTATTGGTGCGGCAGTGTCACGCCGGAAGATACCGCGCCTGTTGCAAAATTTTTGATTGAATGTTTCGGCGAACTGCTTGAGGTTAATTCGGAGGAAGAATTTGAAAAGATTCACGAAATAATTTTTGCGCAGAATTGCAGTACCTACCTTACCATGAAAACTTTCATAGACGCTTACTTAAAACTCGGCTTAACGCACGAACAGGCAAGAAAAATTGCCGTCAACACGTACAAAGGCGTTGTTGAAAGTTTTTCCGGTGAACACAAGGACATAATTGTCAATCGCATTTTTGAATATAAAAGCATGCTGGGCGAAGGTCTTGCGATTATGGAAGATTTAGGCATTGCGCAAAATTTAAGAAAGGCGCACGAGTTACCGCCGGAAAAAGCTAGGGAGCAACAGGCAAAGGCACTTCAAGCTAAACGCGCGGAAAATGCAAAGTACCGCGTCCATTATTCAAATTGGGATTAGTTAGATCGATAGATGTTAGATCGATAGATCGATAGATGTTAGATCGATAGATCGAT
>CAMJNB010000230.1 GCA_946407175.1 uncultured Selenomonadales bacterium
AAGTTGAAACTAAAACCGAGTCGGAAAAATCTGTAACGCAACCTAAAACCGAAACTAAGCCGCAAAAACCTAACAGCAAATTTGACAATAAACAAGCCAAACCGCGTTACGATTCTAAGCCGAAACCTGCGCGTCCTGCCGAAGTTAAGGCGGAGGAAGTTAAACCGGCAAAAGTCACGTCTACAAAAAGTGAACCTCCCAAAACCGAGACTGCCAAAGTTGAACCGATTAAAACTGCACCGGCTAAAGTCACATCTGCCAAAACCGAAACAAAGGCGTCTAAACCTGCCGTGAAGTCGGAGCCGGTTAAAGTTACCGAAGTTAAGGCAGATAAACCTGCGGCGAAAGTTGAAAATGCAACACGGCAAGAACGTCCCGCAACCAAGTCTGAGCCTTCACGCAGGCAAGAAAGTCAATTAACAAGACAGCGTGACAATCGCGGTGACCGTGTCGAACGTGATAATCGCAGTGAACGCGGTGAACAGTTTGAAGGCAGGGATAATCGGCAGAATCGTTTTGACCGTGACAGACCTGCGCGGGATAATCGTGAACGTTTCGACAGGCAGTCACGCGATGATTTTCGTGGCAGTGATGAAGGTGACGAACGTCCGAACCGTTTTGACCGTGAAAAACCTGCGCGGGATAATCGCGACCATTCACGTGGTGAAAGAGCTGACCGCAGTGAATCACGTCCCGACCGTAGCGAACAAAGTCGAGCCGAACGCAATGAAACACGTCCCGAACGCGGCGACCGTACAGAAAGAAAGAATCGTGACAGCAGTCGTGAAGACGGCGGCAAGACGCAAAATCGCAGTCGTAACCGCAAAAATAAAAATGCCGCCAACGTTGCAAAAAGTCAACAGCAAGCGCAAATGCAACAGCAACCTTTCAATCGTCCGCCGCGTGCCAAGAAAAAGCCGCGTCCGCAACCTGCGCCGGTGCATAAAGTTGAAATCGCGCGTCCTACTCATATAAAAATTCCGTCGTCAATCGCGGTTAAAGACCTTGCCAGCAAAATGAGTTGTACCGCAACCGAAGTTATGACTAAGCTTGTGCGCATGGGCGTCATGGTAACAATTAACCAAGAAATAAATTTTGACATTGCCGAGTACGTCGCGTCTGAATTTGGCGTGACTGCGGAAGAATTACCGCCGGAAGTCGACCCGACTTTAATTCCCGAAATTGAGGACGATCCCAAAACTTTAAAATCACGTCCGCCCGTTGTAACGGTTATGGGTCACGTAGATCACGGTAAAACTTCTTTGCTTGACGTTATCCGTCAATCTGCCGTAACCGCGACAGAGGCAGGCGGCATTACGCAACACATTGGCGCTTACCAAGTCATTTGTAACGATAGAAAAATTGTATTTCTTGATACGCCGGGTCACGAAGCCTTTACCGCAATGAGAGCACGTGGCGCACAGGTTACCGACATTGCTATTTTAGTCGTAGCCGCCGATGATGGCGTTATGCCGCAGACTGTTGAGGCGATTAACCACGCTAAAGCGGCAGGCGTCCCCATTATTGTTGCGATAAATAAAATTGATAAGCCCGGCGCCAATCCCATGAAGGTCAAGCAGGAGCTTATGGAATATGAACTTGTGTCCGACGATTACGGCGGCAACACGGTTATGGTTGAAGTTTCTGCAAAAAAGAAAATCGGCATTAATGACTTGCTTGAAATGGTTCTGCTTGTTGCCGATATGCAGGAGTTAAAGGCTAATCCCAATCGCGACGCACGCGGCGTAATTATTGAGGCGCAACTCGACAGGGGACGCGGTCCCGTTGCTACGGTGCTTGTACAAAAAGGTACTCTGCGAATCGGCGACCACATTGTTGCAGGTACGGCATTCGGCAGAGTTCGCGCAATGATAAATGATCGCGGCGACAACGTAAAAAAAGCCGGTCCCAGCGTGCCGGTTGAAGTTTTGGGTTTAAATGACGTTCCTGCCGCAGGTGATATACTTGCCGCGCTTGATGAAAAAACTGCAAAGTCGATAGCTGAACACCGTATGGCGGCGGCGCGTAACGATTTAATCAAGTCCAAAAAAGTTTCGCTTGACGATTTATTCAGCCAGATTAAAGCCGGTACGATTAAAGACCTCAACATTTTGGTTAAAGCCGACGTGCAAGGCTCGGTTGAGGCGCTGTCAAGTTCATTGCTTGCACTTAATGATAAAAACGACGAAGTTCACGTAAAAATTATTCATTCCGGCGTAGGCGCGGTAAACGAATCAGACATTATGCTTGCGTCCTCCGCCAATGCTTTAATAATTGCGTTCAACGTCCGTCCCGATAACAATGCGCGTCGTGTTGCCGATACTGAAAACGTTGACATTCGTACCTACCGAGTCATTTACGATGCGATTGGTGACGTTAAAGCGGCAATGACAGGTATGCTTGCACCGAAGTATAAAGAAGTCATTCAAGGTCGCGTTGAAATTCGCAAGGTCATGAAGTTTTCAAAGGCTCTTGTTGCCGGTTCATACGTGCTTGAAGGCAAGATTCAAAACAATTCCAAGATACGCCTTCTGCGCGATAACGTAGAAATTTTTGACGGTCTTATTGATTCGCTCCGACGCTTTAAAGACGAAGTGAAAGAAGTTTCCGCCGGTTATGAGTGCGGCATTTCGATTATTGATTTTCGTGACTTCAGGGAAGGCGACATTATCGAGGCTTACACTATGGAAGAGATTGCGCCGAAGTTGGAAAGCTAATATAAAAAAACTTTTAAAAACTTGTTAAGCCTTCGGGCTTATTTTTTTTCAAATTTTTCACGCAGGTTATCGAGTTTGTATGAAAATTTTTGTTTGTATAGAAAAAATTTTGGTAGTAATTTATACTGAACGTGAAGATAGGACAAGAATAATTTCAGCGCGTCAAGCTGATAAAAATGAGGAGGCTGAATACTATGAACAATTTTACTGGTAAAGAAATACCGCCGTTGACAGAGGAACAAATTAAGGAATTAAAAGCTTTGGAAGGTAGAGAAATTGATTACAGCGATATTCCGCCAACAACTAAGGAAGAATTTGCACGCATGAAAGAAAATCGACTTCGCAGAAAAAATCAAAAAGCTGCAAGCTAATAATTTCAGCTTGTCAGCTTGATAAAAACTTCTTCAAGCGATTGATTTACGCATAAATTTTTTGTAGTGTCCAACGCCGCCAATTTCCCTGCGTTAAGTATGGCGACTCGGTCACATAAAAACTCCGCCTCTTCAATGTAATGCGTGGTTAAAATTATCGTGATACCTTGCGATTTGAGATTTTGAATCAAGTCCCAAATTTTCCTGCGTACCTGCGGATCCAGCGCAACGGTCGGTTCGTCAAGAAATAAAATTTTCGGACTGTGAATGAGAGCGCGAATTATAAGAAGGCGACGTTTCATTCCGCCGGACAAACTTTTTATAAAAGAATTTTTCACCGATTCCAATTCGACGAAGTGTAAAAGCTCGTCGATTTTTTTTTGCCGTAAATCTTTAGGCAGGTGATAAAGCCGCGCGTGCAGTTCCAAATTTTCTCCCGCCGTTAAGTCTTGGTCGAAGTTCAAATGTTGCGGCACGATACCGATTAAATTTTTTATAAAGACTTCGTTGCCTGCAGGTAAACGCT
>CAMJNB010000231.1 GCA_946407175.1 uncultured Selenomonadales bacterium
TTTTCCACATTTAATTTACGATTGATTAATAAATTTACCGTATGTGTCACATTTGCATAAAGGAGGGGTTTTTGAATGAGTTCCATGAGCATTCGGCAGAAATTATATTTCGTCTTCATACTGTTAATAATTGCACTCGTAGGCAACGGAATTTATTCTGCGTTTAGTCTATCCTCAATCAATGACGGCGCCTTAAGGATAGCGACGCAACATTTACGAGGGGTTATTGCCGCGTCGGAGTCAAGTAAATCTATGAGTGACTACCGGCAGGGCGAATACGCCGTTATCGACGCTACGACGTTGCCGGGCAGAATTTTTTCCGCGCAACAGACAAAAAAACTTGCCGACCAAATTGATATCACGTTCGACGCGATTCAGCCGACGTTGGAAGGCGATATAGCCGCCGAGTTTAAAGATATGCGCGACACGTGGGATAAATACAAAACCAATTCAACCCGCGTCATGGAGCTTGCCAAAAGCGGCAACGTTCCCGAAGCCGCACGCCTTCTTGAAAGTTCAAGCAAAATGTACACGAACATCGGCACGAAGTTGAGTAAGATTCTTGATAACCGCAAAGATTTTATCAATGCCGAAGTCATAGCGTCCGAAAACAAGTACGATCAGACGCGAATTATTTTGTTCATAACCATAGCCGCCGTGATTTTATTTTCAGTATGCATGGCCTACTTTTTAAGCAAGTCCATTTTAGAGCCGATTGAATATCTTTCCAACGTTTCACGCGAACTTGCCGCAGGTAATTTGACCGTCGAGGCTAAGCCGCAGTCCAATGACGAATTTGGTTCCCTCACCGCAATTTACGGCGATACCATTAAAAAACTGCGTCAGCTCATTGAAAACATTCAGCATAACGCTAAAGACGCATCGACCTTCGCCGCGCAGTTAAACGAAAATGCGACACAAAGTGCGCTTGCAACTCAACAGGTAGCCGCGTCAATCGGCAATGTTGCAGAAAATGCAAATAAGCAGGGGATAGCCGTCGAGCAGTCTACTGAAGATATTCGCGCCTTTGCGGAGCTGTTGCAGGATTTTGAAAATAAAGCCGACTCTTCCGTCGAATCTGCGCGAAGTGTTGAAGAAATTGCGGACTTCGGCAAAACGGCGGTAAGCGGTGCGGTTGACCAAATGTCTGCCGTTGCCGACAGCGTAAGCAGAAGTGCAAAGGTTATTGAAAAACTTGCCGAGCGTTCAAAGCAAATCGGACAGATAAGCTCAACTATCGGCGAAATTGCCGAACAGACTAACTTGCTTGCACTCAATGCGTCAATCGAAGCGGCGCGCGCAGGTTCAGCCGGTCGCGGATTCACGGTAGTTGCCGATGAGGTTCGTAAGCTTGCAGAAGGTTCAAACCTTGCCGCGTCGCAAATTGCCGAATTGATTACCACCATTCAAAATGAAATGAAAGAGGCTCTTGAACAAATGGAGCGCGGCAACAAGGAAGTTGAAAGCGGCAAAGTCGTTGTGGCGGAGGCAGGTGACTCTTTCCAAAACATTGCGGAAGGTGTAGCCGAATTGACACGGCACGCGGAAGATATTTTGAAAAATGCTAAAATGGCGTCTACGCGCGTCGACAAGCTGGTTGAGTCAATGGACGAACTCAACCGCTCCAGCAAAGATGTCAGCATGGAAACCGAATCAGTCAGCGCGGCTACCGAAGAGCAGTCCGCCTCGATTGACGAAGTTGCCAACGCCAGCCAAAAACTTTCCGACCTTGCAGAAGAACTTACGGCGTCCGCGTCGAAGTTCAAAATTTCAAAGACCGCTTAAAAATTTGTGAGGTGAACTACTTTGAAACAGGTGAAATTTTTACTTGCCGCCGTGATTTTAATTTGTACCGCCGTTTTTGCAGGTTGCGGCAATGAAAGTGCAGGTGGTAAAAACATTGCAATTTGTTTTCCCAATACCACGCAGAGTTGGCAACGTAACTCATCGGCATTGCAGGAACAACTTACGGCGGACGGCTTTACCGTTGACGTGAAAAGCTCCGCTACCATTGAAGAGCAACGCCAACAGATTAAAGACGCACTTCAAGCCAAGCCGAATTGTATGGTTATCGGCGCGATGGATTCTGCCGCATTGGTTGACGTGCTGGAGGACGCGAAAACTTACAACGTGCCGATTATTGCCTTTGACCGAATTATTTTGAACACGGACGCCGTGAGTTACTACGCCAGCTTTGACAATGACGCGATAGGCGAGGCACAGGCGCTGTACTTTGAGGCGGCGTTAAACCTTCGCAACGGCGGCGGTCCATACAACATTGAATTTTTTGCAGGCGGCGACGCCGATAACAACGCCCATATTTTTTTCAACACCGTTATGCAAATGCTTGACCCATACATTAAGCGTGGGCAACTCGTCTGCCGTTCGGGACAAACCGATTTTAATTCCGCCAGCGTGAAAGATTGGCAGTCCGAAAATGCTCGTCCGCGTATTCGTGAACTTTTAAGCAAGTATTACGGCGGCGAAACTCTTCACGCGATACTTGCGCCCAATGACGAAATTGCCGGCGTTATTCTTGATGAAATGCAAAAAGCCGGCAAACCCGTACCGCTGATTTCCGGGCTTGACGGCGATCCTAAAGCTATTGAGCGTATTAAAAACGGTCAGCAAACTTTCACCGTTGCGAAAGACCCCGACGTTTTAACTGCCAAATGCGTGCGTATGATTAAAGCCGTAGTTGAAGGCGTTCAACCCGACATTAACGACGTGAAAAATTACAACAACGGCGTTAAAGTTGTTCCCGCCTACCTTTGCACGCCGCAGATTATTGACAAAACCAACGTGCAAAATTATTAGCAAGAGTGTCAATTAATTATATTCCACTTTACCTTGTTATAGTTAAAATCTACGCTATTCTTAAGCAATTTTTTAGTGTTTTTAGAGCAGGTGACGGATGTCAAGTTCGTACAACCTGAAAAGGCATCCTTGTAGATTGAAGTCACGCTGTCAGGTAAATTAATTTGTTTCAAGTTCGTACAACCGTCAAATGCATAGTTGCCGATTGAAGTCAGCGTCTGCGGAAAATAAACGTCCTCCAAACTTATACAAGATTGAAACGCATAGTTGCCGATACCAACCAAACTTTCAGGCAAAACTACCTTTGTAACATTGTTCTGATTTTGAAATTCGTAGTCGTCAATATATTTTAAGCCGTCGCGCAGAACCAGCGTACCGACGGCATTTTTCTTTTTTCCGTCGTAATACAAATTTTCCAGCGCGGTTTTGGCTTGCATATCTTTCTTTGCCAACTTTTTCAATTTCAAAATTGATGTCACGTCGCCGTTTGCCGCGTCAACGATTATATCTTGCAAAGTCTCGGCATTTTGTTCATTGCCGTGAATCTGCGCGGTAGTAGCGCTGACATTTCCGCAGAGTTCGGCGGCACGTGAAAAAAGTTTAGCCATTTCATCATTAACGGAAGATTGCTTTTTGTACGCGGCGGCAAGCTCGGAAAAAACTTTTGCCAATTCATTGTTCATTACAATTCCTCCTTGAAATTTTTTTTAATTGTAGCACAAATATTTCTGCCACGCCAATCAAGATAAAGGCGCGTCTTGATTCTATGTCGACGTCTGATTATAATGTAGCGGT
>CAMJNB010000232.1 GCA_946407175.1 uncultured Selenomonadales bacterium
CTGCAAGGTTGAAATATGTAAAGCCAATCTTGATTCGGCGTTATCTGACGTATAAGATTTTTCACGTCGCCAAGCGTAATTTCTACTTGTTCCGGCATAAAAACTTCCTTTCTAAACTTTTTCAATCTCATTCAAAACCTTATTAAAAATTTCTTCGTATGAATAGCAAATATCTTCGCTCTTAATATGTTCGTGTGAAAGTTTTATTTCGGCGTGAACTTTATCTTTATATGAAGTTTCAAGAAACGGCGCAATGTAATCAACGGCGTTATAAATAGTTTTACTGTTAGAATCGAGATACATTAAGCCAACATCAAAATACCACGCAGGAAACGGACTTATGTCTATAGTTTTTGCGTCGGTCAGTGCAAGAAAATCAAAAATGCCGACGCGGGAGCCTACAAAGCATTTCACTTTGTCCGAAATGTAATAAAGTTCGCGAAAATTAATTGTCATTGCGTCCGTGCCTGTAATCGGCTGTTCATGTTCAACGGCTTTGTTTACGCTCGTGTAACAGCGGTAACCTTTTTCAGTCAACACCATTACAAGGAAATCCCAAAATCTCATATCAAGCGGCTTGCTGGAATAAGTATAGGGCGTAATGACAATGGTTTTATCTTTGTCGATAAAATATTTTGCGTGCAGTTCGGCAATATTTTCATCAGTCAGCGGCGGGACAATCGGCTTTGCATACGGCGTATCCATAGGAATTTTAAAAACGTCCTGCTTGTACCTGTCAATCAAGTGTAATGATTCGTCCCAATCAAAACCCCCGTCGGTTTTAATGGGGAAGTGACCGTAAATATAATTGTCGCCTTCATAATCGCCTGTAATAAAAAAATATTGCTGGACAATATTCATTGTATCGTTAGGCAAGAAAATTATATTTGCAAAATTTTCATAGGTGACGCCGAGATTTTTCATTCGCTCCCTGACGATTAAAACCGTCGCGCTTTTATTTTTACGTTTCTGTACGGCAGGGGACAGACCGCCGGTATAAAAGAAATCGCCGACACTGCAAGGTTGAAATATGTAAAGCCAATCTTGATTCGGCGTTATCTGACGTATAAAATTTTTCACGTCGTCCAATGTAATTTGTCTTTGTTCCGGCATAAAAACTTCCTTTCTAAACTTTTTCAACTTCATTGACAATTGCGTTTAAAATGTCGTCGTACGAAAAATAAATGTCGCGCGAATCAATATGCGGGTGCGAAAGTTCAATCTTCGGCGGCAAGCCCTTAGCCTTCAAATAATCTTCAAGCGGCTTTTTATACTTCACCGCGTCATAAAAAGTTCTGCCGTTGTCGTGACCGTACAGAAATTTTATGTCCCAATCCCACATTGCGAATTTAAGCAGACAAAAAATTTTCGCGTCCGTCATACCGAGAAAATCAAAAACGCCGCTGCGAAGTCCGATAAAGCATTTCACTTTGTCCGCAATAAAATTTAATTCGGCGAAGTTCACGTTAAGCGGCTCTGTACCTGCAACCGGCTGTTCGTCTCCCGCAACGTTAGTATACACGATATAATTTTTATCTGCAAAAATTTTCACAAGCCTTATCCAAAAATTTATGTCAAGCGTCTCAAAAGTTTTGGCGTACGGTAAAAGTATAATCGTGCGTTCACGGTTCAAAAAATATTTTTCGCGCAGATTATAAATTTTTTCGTCAGTCAGCGGCTCGACAATCGGCGGCATTAAAGGAGTTGAAAGCGGCAGGTCGAAAACGTAGCGCTTAAATCTGTCAACGGCGTTAATGCTGTCGTCGTAGGCGCGGTCGTCACCGATTTTGTAGTTGCCGTAAAAAAAATTGTCGCGCTCATAATTTTCGGTAGCCGTTATGAAAGTTCCAACCGCATTTATTAAATCAATCGGCAGGTAAATTGTTCCGACAACGTTTTCAAAAGTTATGCCGAGATTTTTCATTCTGTCCTGCGCGATTAAAACCGTAGCACTTTTATTCTTTTTAACCTGCGCGGCGTAGGAAAGACCGCCCGCAATTAAAAAATCTCCTATGCTGAAAGGTGCAAGAAGATAAAGCCAATCTTTATTCTGCGTAATTTCGGCAAGGAAATTTTCCATTTCTTCGCGCGGCAATTCAACTTCAATATTCATAGAGTTCACCTTCTTATAAGTATTACTTCACAAAATTTGACGTGACTGTTATAATGCTGCGTAAAAAATTTTTGATCGGTGATGATTATGGAAAAAAACATTTTATTTATAAGCAAGGGCGTTTCCTTTATGGGCAACTCGATTCAGAAAAATTTGGAAGTCGCCGGATACAACGTGACACGCATTGACCCCACTGTTGACGAATTTTCCGCCTGCAAAGATAAATTTGAGTTAATCGCTTTTTATCTCGGCAAGTTCCTTGAAGATATTCCGGACTTTTTGGTTTATCTTAGGGATATTTGCGTAGACGAAGAAAAAATTTTAATGCTGCTCGGCAACACTGACGAAATTGAAACGGTTGAAAACGTGGTACCGGAAGATGCCATTGCCAAAAAATTCGTGCGTCCGATTGACTTAAAAACTTTTGCAACGGAAATTGAAAAAGTTTATACGCACGCCTCCGCCCGTGACGATAAGAAAAATATTCTTATGGTTGACGATGACCCGACATTTTTAAAAATGATGAAAGGTTGGCTTGAAGGCGATTACCGCGTAACAATCGTGACAAGCGGCACGCAGGCTTTAATGTACATTGCAGACAATAAGCCTGATTTAATTTTGCTTGATTATGAAATGCCGGTTATCAGCGGTCCGCAGGTTTTAGAAATGATTCGCAGTGAAGTTAAAGTCGAAAGTACGCCGGTGATTTTTTTGACGGGTAAAGGTGACAGAGAAAGTGTCATGAAGGTTATGGAGCTTAGACCGGACGGATATCTTTTGAAGTCATTGCCGCGTGAAAAAATTTTGGCATCGGTTAAAGGCTTTTTCAATGCGCGGCGCATGGACGACCTTAAGGATAAGATTAATTAAGAATTAAGAAATATAACTCTAAGCTCTAAGCTAAAAGCTACAAGTTAAATCGTAATCTCGTCCCGCATTTTTTCAAAAGTCTTTTCGCCAATGCCGCGAACTTTTTTAATCTCTTCAATCGATTTAAAAGCGCCGTTACTCTCACGGTACTCAATAATCCTGCCGGCAAGCGCCGGACCAATGCCGGTAAGTTTTTCCAACTCTTTCGCGTCCGCCGTGTTGATATTTATCAGACCGCTTGAATTTAAATTTGCGTTTGAATTTGAATTGGTACCTGCTGACTGCGCGGCAATGTCACGAAAAAAAATTTCCTTCGTCGGCACGTGAATATGTTGACCGTCGCTTAACGGCTCGGCAAGGTTAATCGCCTCAGTGTCGGCAAGCTCCGTCATACCGCCCGCCGCATTTACGGCGTCAATAAGTCTTAAACTCCCGCTGTCTTCCAAAGTTATGACGGCGGGGGTTTTTACTTGCCCGGAAACGTAGACGGCAATTTCATTTTTCGCAACTTCAACATTTTCAGGCGGCGGCTCAACTTCTTGCGTGCTGAAAATAAAAAATGACGCGACAATTACTGCCGCGCTCAAAATCGCTATAAAAATAATTTTCTTATTCA
>CAMJNB010000233.1 GCA_946407175.1 uncultured Selenomonadales bacterium
GCATTTTCAACGTGATTGGGGTCGACGAAAAGCGATTTTGTCATCGTGCTTACTGCCAATTCGCGTCCGTTCCTGTCGATAATAGCGCCGCGCGGAGATTGTACAAGATAGTCTTGCCCGACTTGATAGCGCATTCTTTCAGCAAGTTCACTGCCTTGAACGAGTTGCAGCCAGCCGTAGCGAACCAGTATTACAAAAATGCTGATTAGCATGACAATGACAAGGCGGGTGATACTGCGCTGAACTTTTACTCTATTATTGTTCATAGTTAGCTTTTAGCTGGTAGCCGGTAGCTGGTAGCTCGTAATTTATTTTCAATTCTTAATCCTGAATCCTTAATTCTTAATTCTTAATTCTTAATTCTTAATTCTTAATTATCTCTGCCCTGCCGTAGCGCCGGAATTTTGCAAGAGGACATCTTTCAAGCGCCCTTCAATCGCAATGAGTTCCTTTTCGGCGGACGCGCGTTTCTGTCTGCCTTCCTGCTGTATGCGCATTGTCTCTTGAATCGTCGAAATTAAGTCTTCGTTCACCTTTTTAACCGTGTCAATGTCGACAATGCCGCGTTCATTCGCCTTCGCCGTTTCAACGGAATTTTGCTTAAGCATTTCGGCATTTCTGCGCAGTAAGTCATTCGTCGCGTCACTGAGTGCGCGTTGCATTTGCAGAACTTCTTTTTGGTGCGACAAGCCGAGAGCAATTACAAGCTGATTTTTCCAAAGCGGAATGGTATGGTAAACGGCGGACTGCACGCGGTCAATTAGCACGCGGTCATTGTTTTGAATAAGACGAATTTGCGGCGCAGTTTGAATCGCCAGCGTCTTGCTGAGTTTAAGGTCGTGAATCTTTTTTTCAAAGCGGTCTACACTTTGCTCAAAGTCATTCACCACTTGAACCGCCATTGGGTCATTTTTCGACGCCGCCTGCGCTTTTAACTTCGGCAGTGTCACCGTGCGCATCTCGTCCAACTTTTCTTCGCCGGCGATAATGTAAAGTTGCAGGTCTTTGAAGTACTCTAAATTCTTTTCGTACAGCGTGTCGAACATTGCGACATCTTCCATAAGTTTGATTTTGGACTTTTCAAGGCTCGACTGAATTTTTTCAACCTGCGTAGAAAGTTTGTCGTAACTGCTTTTAATATCTTCCGCCGTGTCGACAAGTGCACCGATAATCGGAATTTTGCTGACGAAACTTCTTTTCTCCGATACGTCAAAGCCTTTAACTTTGGAAACAAGATTGCCTAAGAGTTCGCCGACTTCGCCTGAATCCTTCGTGCGTACTTTTGCAAGAATGCTGTCCGAAAACTGCGCGATTTCCTTTTGTGCAGGAGCGCCGTAACTAAGCGGCGTAGCCGAATCCATTAAGTTTATGCTGTCTTTTATGGACTGCACTTTATCTCTTTCGGCAGGTGTCAACGCCTCAACCTGTTGCGTGACTTTTTCAATTTCGACTTTCGGCTCAACCGTCGTCAACCCCTGTTCACTGCTTGACGCCGCCTTCTGCGCCATTAAATCATCTAAATTTATATCCGCCATTTTCAACGCTCCTTTTAAAGCAAAAAATTTATTGCGACCCAAAAATTATTGCGACGCGCGGTAAATTAAAATCATACCGAAAACTAAACCTATCGCGTTCGGTATCCAAACTGCTATCATCGGATTAAGCAAGCCGCCTATGCCGATTGCGTTTGCCAGCGTCATTATCGCGTAGTAAACAAAAATAATTATGACTGAAAATGCAAAGCCCATTGACGAACTGTTTCGCGTAGGTTGCAGACCGAGCGGGACGCCGATTAATGCGAAAACCAAACTTGCAAGCGGGATGGTGAATCTCTGATAAAGCTCCGTTTCAAGTTCATTCGTGCTTACGTACTGCGTCTTCATAATTTCAATCTGCGCGCGCAGTTCTTTCATTGTCAATTCTTCCGGAGTTTTCTGTTCGCGAACAATTTGGCGCGGGCTTGCCTTGACCGGTAAAATTTGCTTATTGAATCGCATTGAGCGCGTGCTGTCGCCCTCTGAAATGTCATAAATCATACCGTCGTGCATAATCCACGCGCCGTCACGCCACTCCGCGAAGTTGGCATTTTCCACGTGAGTAACCTTGCCGTCGTCGTTAAACTCCTGCATAGTCACGCCTTGCAACGTCTCATCACTTGCACGGTATTCACGCGCATAAACCAGCCGCTGAATCTTATCATTCATAATTTCTTTAACGATAATATGATCTTGCGACTTCATTTCCGTGTTGCCTTCAATCTCATAATAAACCACGTTATTGTAGGCGGTCTTTGACCAAGGGACGACGTGTTCATTAAAAAGGATTGAACAGACGCTGACTACAAAGCCTAAAAAAATTGCCGGCGCCGCTATCCTGCCGAAACTTATGCCGCAAGATTTCATTGCCGTAATTTCGCTGGAACTTGAAAGGCGTCCGAAGGTTAAAAGCGATGCCAACAGCGTAGACATTGGAAAGGTCCACATAATTATGCCGGGCAAGCCGTAAATAAAAATTTTTACGACGGACGAAACTGACGCGCCGTATTCGGTGATGTATCGCGCTATTCGGAAAAGCGTGCCTGAACCGATAAACACTGCCGTAAATGCGCAAATCGCAAATATCAGTGCAAAAAAAACTTCTCGCAAAATGTATAAGTCTAAAATTCTAATGCGCAATGCATCGCACTCCGTTTCAAGTTCGTTATAAACGTTGTTTAATAGCTTAGAGCTTTCAGCTTAGAGCTTAGAGCTATAATCTGAAATTATCACCGAGATAAAATTTCTTCGCAATGGGACTTTCCGCAATTTCGGTAGCGTTACCTTCAACCAAAATTTTTCCCTCATTCAAAATATATGCGCGGTCAACTATATTCAGCGTTTCGCGGACATTGTGGTCGGTAATTAAAATTCCCATGCCGCGTTCGCGCAGATATCGAATTATCGCCTGTATGTCGGCAACAGCAAGAGGGTCAACACCTGCAAAGGGCTCGTCAAGCAAAATGAATTGCGGCTCCAATGCAAGACAACGCGCAATTTCTACACGCCGCCTCTCACCGCCGGAAAGTTCCGTACCCTTTCTGTCTTTAACGTGCCCTATGTTAAATTCCGCCAAAAGTTTTTCCAGCCGCTCATCAATTTCCTTGCCGCTTAAATCCATTGTTTCAAGAATCGCCTTGATATTTTGCGTGACGGTCAACTTGCGGAAAATCGACGCCTCTTGCGTAAGGTAACTTATTCCAAGCTGCGCGCGCCGATACATAGGCATTTTGGAAATATTCACGTCCGAAATAAATACTTCGCCGGAGTCAGGCTTTTCAAGTCCGACAATCATGTAAAAGGACGTGGTTTTACCCGCGCCGTTGGGACCGAGTAAGCCGACAATTTCGCCTTTTTCAACTTTAAGCGACACTTCATTTACGACGACGCGCTTTTTAAATGCTTTAACTAATTTTTTCGCCTCGATATACATAGTAGGGGTTAGGGGTTAGGGGTTAGGGATTAGGATTTTGTCCGAATCTTTCACCGTGTACCCTATTCTTTTTTCCCTCCCGTATTTTTTTCCTCATCGACATCAACAAAAATCT
>CAMJNB010000234.1 GCA_946407175.1 uncultured Selenomonadales bacterium
ATTCCGATATATTTTACATAATGCTTTTGTCAACGATTTTTATCCTTTTGAAAAATGAATTTCTTCTGCGCGGCAACAACTACATTTATTTTTTTCTGATTATAGGAATTGTCACGGCATTTTTAGATTTTCTCACGTACCCCGTTACCGCATTTGGCATAAGCTTATGCGTCTGCATGCTGATGAATAAAAAATTTTTCTTTTCGTCAAATCCGGTAGAGGTTTTAAAAAAGTTGGCAGCATACGCATTTGCATGGGGATTCGGCTACGGCGGAATGTGGGCAGGCAAATGGGCTGTAGTTTACCAATTAGGTAAAGACAAAAATGTTTTTAACGCCGCAATAAATCAAGCGACATACAGATCTTCGGCGTCACTGTCTCCCGAAGAGGGGGGTACGGAGAATACATTCACTTTAATTGATATTTTTTTACGAAACATTGACGCCTTATTGGACGGACCGCTACAGACAATGTTAGGCTTAATGATAATCTGCGCGATTTGTTTTTTAATTATACGCAGAGAAAATTTTTCGCCGACGTGGAGCATGGTGCTGACGTTTTCTTTCATAATCATACTTCCGTTTTTATGGTACGCGGCGCTGAAAAATCATTCTTATGTACACAACTTTTTTACGTACCGAAATTTGGCGATAACAATTTTCGGATTAACATGTTTTTTCATTGAATCACTGCGGGAGGAAAATTGATAATGGATAATAAAAAAATCGCTGTACTTATTCCGTGCTACAATGAGGCGCTTACCATTGAGAAAGTTGTACGCGACTTTCAAAAAAATTTGCCGGACGCCGTGATTTACGTCTACGACAACAATTCTACGGACGCCACTGCCGACATTGCGAAAAACGCCGGCGCCGTTGTCTGTCACGAATACCGTCAAGGCAAAGGCAATGTCATTCGCACGATGTTTCGTGACATTGACGCCGACTGTTACATTATGACTGACGGTGATGACACGTACCCCGCCGAGTACGCGCGGGAGATGTGCGATCTGGTTTTAAGCGGCAAGGCTGATATGGTTATCGGCGACAGATTGAGTGCGACCTATTTTGAAGAGAATAAGCGTCCTTTTCACGGTTTCGGCAACTCTCTTGTACGCGCCTTCATAAATGCATTTTGGGCTCGCGGCAAAAAAGCTAAAAAGATTCTCGACGTTATGACCGGTTATCGCGCATTCAGTTTTATGTTTGTAAAAAGTTTTCCCGTGCTGTCACAGGGTTTTGAAATTGAAACGGAAATGACGATTCACGCGCTGGATAAAAATTTTAAAATTGAAAGTCTGCCGGTAAATTACCGCGACCGTCCCGCAGGAAGTTTCAGCAAACTTAACACCTATGTTGACGGCGCAAAAGTTTTGATGACGATTTTTAATTTGTACCGCAATTACAAGCCGCTGAAATTTTTCGGCGCGGTGGCACTTATTTTAATTCTCATCGCGCTGGCAATGTTTATTCCCGTCTTCACGGAATTTTTAAACACGGGACTGGTACCGCGATTTCCTACGCTGATTGTAAGCGGCTTGCTTGGCTTGACTTCATTTTTGTCGGCGGTATGCGGCTTAATTTTGGACACTATAGCCGTCAATGCACGAAAGGATTTTGAACTAAAATTGAACTTCATAAAGCTACTTAGCAGGTCAAACAAATGATGTCGGTTATGAAAAATAAATTTATCGTCGCCGCGATAGTGCTTTTTGTATTGAGAATTTTGGCAGGGCGTTTGGTAGGAGTTATATTTATTCCTTTCGCCGACGGCGATGATGCTTTGATGGTTCGCTATTCATACATTGAAGACCACTTCTTGTATCAACTTCAAACTACAGTAAATGTTATGGATAAAGAAATGGGCTTTCCGCTTTTTTTGAGCTTGCTGAAAAATACCGGCATTGCCTATCCCGACGCAATCAGTTTTTTATGGCTTTTATCTGCGATAACGTTTACAATTTTGTTCGTGACACTTACAAAAGTTCGGCGAAATGAAATTTTACTGTTAATCTATTCTATCGTGCTGTTTACGCCAATATCATTTTCTTGGGTAGGTCTTAGAGTTTACAGAAATTCCGCATTGGTACCGTTTTATTTTTTGATACTGACTCTTATACTATGGCTGTTCGTGATTTATTGGAAAAAATTAGAGCTGACTTTCAAGCAACGAATACTTTTCGGCGTAGTTTTTGGAATTTTATTCAGCTGGACTTACTTCATGAAAGAGGACGGCATTTGGCTTTTAATGATTCTTATCGCCGTGATTGCTGTATGCTTAATTCATAAAATTTTCTTTGAAAGTCAACCGGTGAAAGAAAAGTTTTACCATGTGCTGATTTTATTTCTGCCGCTTGCAATATTTTTTTCATGCCAGACTGCTTATAAAGCTGTGAACTATCATTTCTTCGGCGTATATGAAACAAATAATCGCACAAACGGCGAACTGGGAAAATTTTTAGCGAACGTGTACAAGATTAAATCCGACGACAGGAACGGCAGCATTTGGGCGCCTGCGGACGCAATATTAAAAGCCTTCGACGCATCACCGACTTTAAAACAGAATGACAAGTTGCGAAACGCCGTAATAGATCCGCCTGATTGGTACGATTGGTACAATGGCGGCAAGAATATATTTGAAAATCCGATTCACGGAGATTTTTTCAGCTGGATAATGCTTTCAGCCTTACATGATTCCGGTACTTGCGATTCACCTGCAAGCCAAGAAATTTATCTGCGTCAAGTTAATTTGGAATTGGCGGAGGCTTTTGAAAACGGAACTTTAAAAAAAGACGATAAATTTCAAATAACCTCCTCAATGGGTGGACGCACTTTTTCTGAAATATTGGAATTGAAAAATTACGTGGCGACAACTTATCTTACACATATAGTCTTACTTTACTACGATTTACCTCAAATTATTAATCCTCACATTTTAGAATCAAGGCTTTATTTTGACGGCAATGAACCTAGCGAAGAACTAATTTCAAGGTACGCTGATATAATACAAAGAGCCTGCGAAGTTACAAATATGAACCTGCTTGAAAAAAATGAACACTTCGATTCAGCTAACCGATTTGTCACGACAATAATTTTAATATACCGCATATTAAACTGCGTTACGTTCATTGCGGCGTTTATCGGGATAATTTTGGCTGTCCGAAAAATAATTTGTACTTCCGTTAAAGAATATTACGACGAGGCGATAATAGCGGTAATTGCGGAAGGCAGTCTCCTTTTGTCAGCAGTCTATGCGGTGGCAATTTCTTGGTTCTGCCAATTTTTGATTGATTTGGATAATTTGACATTTTACGGCATAGGCATGGTACCTATGCTTACGATTTTTGAAATTTTTGGGAGCTATCTTTTTTTACGATTATGGAAAAAAATTTAATTATTCTCCGAAATATGTCGGCGATAGTTGCGTCGTCAATCTGTATCGGTGCACTTTTAATTCTTGCCGCGTATTCTCTGCCGACGGCGCGAATTTACCACAACGTTGAAAAATCTGCGCGAATTTATGAATTTGAAGGACATGAACCTTTTTGGGCGGGCGGCGTCATTCATAC
>CAMJNB010000235.1 GCA_946407175.1 uncultured Selenomonadales bacterium
GTTTTCAGCCGCCGTATGAACAACGCGCCAATTTTTATCAAAGCCCGCGCCGAATACAATTCCGCCGTCTTCCAAAACCAATTCACTCAACGCCGTAAACGCGCCGCCGGAAGAACTGTGCCGCCGCACTTTGTCATTGGGATAAATCGCCGCGAAAACGTCAGGCAACGTGTCGGGCATGGTCGCCTTGAAATTCAGCGAAGGACAAACCTTTTCGCATCTGCCGCAGTTTATACATTCGTCGCGATTTATTTTCGGATAGCAAAAGCCTTCGGCGTCGCGCTCCATAGTTATACAGTTTTTCGGACAAATATTTTTGCAAGCCGCACAACCGGTACAATCTGCGCGGTTTTTGGAAATCATTTCTTCTAAAGTCATTGCGCGTCAACCTCCCTTAATTCGGCAGGCATTTCTACGCCCAACGCCTTCGACAAAAAGTTAAACGCCTTCATACGCTCATACGGTAAAACTTTATCGCGTTGTGAAAAATCTATTTCAAGCGGCGATTTTATTTTATGAAATTCCTCTGTGTAGACGGTGCGATTTTCCAAGCCGAACATTTTTAAAAGTGAAGGTATGCGCGTACCCATACTTTGTGTAGTTTCGTCGTCGTATTCGCAATTTACAAAGGGACGCTTGAATAAAGTTGAAAATGCCACGCCGTGAAAAGAATTTGCGTAAATCAAAGTTGCGTGAGCGAAAAGATACAAAAATTCTTCGGGACCGATTGTATAGTGATTAAAATTATTAAAGTCAAGCAAATTTATTACAGGCAAATTTAATTTAGAAATAATGGCATTTACTTCATCGGAATAATATTTGCTGATATAGTACGTCAAAATGTAGCCGCGTTCATATTTTTCATTAAGCCAACTCGGACGCCGTGCAATTTTTAACCATTCGTCACGTGTCAACAAAAGTACAGGGTCAAGCAACACCGGCGGCGGTTCCAACCCTAACTCGGAAATAATTTTTACTGCATTTTCTTCACGTACCGAAACATGAGTAAAACTTTTAACGCCTTGCATAAAATATTCTTTAACGTCGTCTGGAAGTTCAGTAAGTGCGATACTTGCCGCGTAGGCTATTTTCTTTTCGCGCGGAATAAACGGTAAAAATAATAATGGATATAACCAAAAATCAGGGTTCCAAACTTGATCTGAGCCTACAACAAAAAAATCGTATTCATCGCCAATATCTTCCATGTACGGCAAATTAAAGCGCATGTTAATATAACGTTCTGCAAATTCTTTAATCTTTGAAATACGTACGGCTTCACAAAAACACCAGCGCACGGCCTCATGTGGATAACGCTCAAGAAGATATTTAGGCGGGTAGGGAAGATCGTTACCTTCCGGCCAAAAAGTATTTTGTATATACCAAAAAAATTCCACATCGTCAGCAAATTTTTTTATCGTCGTATGAATAGCGTATTTCTGTAACAAATTGCCGTAGTTAGTGTAATCATCTATTGCCAACTGTGCAACTTTCATAAACGTCACCTAGAATTGATGCAAAAATCTTGTATCGTTTTCAAAGAAATATCGCAAGTCGTCAATGCCGTAAGTAAGCATGGCAATGCGTTCAATGCCCATACCGAAAGCAAAGCCGCTGACTTTTGAAGGATCGTAGCCGCTCATGGACAAAACGTCGGGGTGAACCATGCCGGCGCCTAAAATTTCAAGCCAACCGCTACCGTGACAAACTTTGCAATGTTCGTCGGTGCCGTGACACATCATGCATGACACGTCAACTTCAGTACTCGGCTCGGTGAATGGGAAGAAACTTGGACGCAGGCGAATCTGCGCGGTATCGCCGAAAATCTTTTTGCAGAAAAAATCCAGCGTACCTTTCAAATCTGCAAAGGTAATGCCCTCGTCAATGACAAGCCCTTCAACCTGCGTAAACATAGGCGAATGAGAGGCGTCGTAATCGTCGCGGCGATAAACTCTGCCCGGCGCAATCATACGAATAGGCGCGTTATTTGAATTTTTTTGCATGGTACGCGCTTGAACCGGTGAAGTTTGAGTACGGAGCAAAATTTCTTCCGTGATATAAAAAGAGTCCTGCATATCGCGGGCAGGGTGATCTTTCGGCAAGTTAAGCGCCTCAAAGTTGAAATAATCCGTTTCGACTTCGGGACCTTCCTCAACGCTGTAACCCATATTCATAAAAATTTCCTTGACGCGATTTAACGTCAAAGTCAGCGGGTGAAGGTGACCGCGATAAATTTTTCTGCCGGGTAAAGTCACGTCAATTTTTTCGGACGCCAATTTATTTTGAAGTTCCTGCGCCTTGAGGTCGGCTTTCTTGTCGTCAATCAGCGTTTTAATTTGATTACGCGCGTCATTAATGATTTTGCCTACGCGCGGCTTTTCATCGGCGCCAAGTTCATTCATAACCTTGACCAGCGTCGTAATTTCGCCTTTCTTGCCCAAAAATTTAACGCGGATATCGTCAAGCGCCTTTAAATCTGTTACGGCATTAATCGCACTTGACGCCGCGTCGCATAACTCTTTAACCTTATTTTCCATTAAAATTTCCTCCTTATTGACGCAACTTTATCACACGCCGCCTTTTATTGCAAGCTTTTAGGCACGGTGATATAATTTTCGCGAATATCAGAGAAGGTGGAATGTAAATGACTTTAACTCGTGATTCGGTAGAACTTTTGGCACCTGCAGGGACGTGGAACGCATTAACCGCCGCAATTAAAGCCGGAGCAAATGCAGTTTATTTAGGCGGCAAACATTTCAATATGCGCGTGCATAAAGACGATTTCAATTTGACTGACGAAGAATTAAAAGACGCCGTGACATTTTCGCATGAACACGGCGCAAAACTTTATATCACGTTGAACAATTTAATCAGTGCGGAAGAAATTCAGCCGCTCAAAGATTATCTGCACTTTCTTGACAAAATTCAGCCCGACGCCTTAATTGTTCAAGACCTCGCCGTAATAAAATTGGTACGAGAACTCGGCTTAAACCTTCCCATTCACGCTTCCGTGATGATGAACATAAACAATTCCCGCGCAGTAGAATTTCTGCAGGATTTAGGAATTAGCCGCATTGTTTTGGGACGTGAATTGAGTTTAGCCGATGTGTCACTGATTCGCGAAAAGACCGGCATTGAAGTGGAATATTTTGTACACGGCGATATGTGCATTGCAATTTCAGGACAGTGCAACCATTCAGGAGTAACATTCGGACAGAGCGGCAGTCGTGGACGTTGCCTTAAGCCCTGCCGTTGGGCGTGGAAATTTGTAGACGAAGTCAGCGGAGAAGTTTTGGACGACACGTCGCATAAACTTGCGCTGAAAGATATGTGTATGCTTAGAAACATTCCCGACATGATTCAAGCCGGCATTTACTCTTTCAAGATTGAAGGCAGAATGCGTCCGCCGGAATTTATTTCCCACCTTGTCAGTGCATACAGAAAAGTTATTGATGGTTACATTGCCGACCCCGCAGGCTTTACGATTGACGAAGATTTTTGGCGTGATTTTTATGAAAAGCGCGTGCGTGACTTCACTACGA
>CAMJNB010000236.1 GCA_946407175.1 uncultured Selenomonadales bacterium
ACTTTTTCTTTGGCGCAAAGAAAAAGTAACAAAAAGAAACATGGCGCGGATGTTGATCGCAGGTTGGTTATGATTCAAACTTTTACGTACGTACAAGGTTATAATAATTCAAACGTGGCGGACCGCAGCGAATACATCCGCGCCGTTTTTTATTTATTTCGTTAGACTTTAAATTTGCGTACTTCATTCTGCAATTTTTGTGCAAGCTCCGAAAGTTCATTTCCCGCAGTAGCCATTTCGTGCATGGTAGCCGCCTGTTCCTGCGTCGCCGCTGAAATTGTCTGCGCGTCGTCTGCAGATTTTTGGCTGATTTTTTGTACCGACTCTATCGCGTCCAAAATTGCGTGGCTTGTACTGTTCACTGCGTCTATGTGTTGGATTGAGCGCCGTACATTTTCATTGAGCAAGTACACCTGCTCTTCAATCGTCTTAAAAGCGTCGCCCGTAGCCAAAACAGATTCGGTGCCGTCTTTTACTCCGGCATTGCCCAATTTTATTTCGGCTACCGCGATTGCAGTTTCATTTTGAATTTGCGTTATCAACTCGGAAATGTTTTTTGCCGCCGTTGCAGATTGCTCCGCCAACTTTCTGACTTCTTCCGATACAACGGCAAAACCTCTGCCGTGTTCACCGGCTCTTGCCGCCTCAATCGCCGCGTTGAGTGCAAGCAAGTTAGTTTGGTCAGCAATTTCAGAAATTGCATCGACTATCGTACCGATTTCCTTTGAACGCTCGCCTAAGGTATTTACAACGTCCGCAGATTTATTGACTTGACTTTCAATCTTTTTAATCTGCTGTATCGCGAAGTCAACTTTCTCCTTGCCGTCAAGCGCTCTGTCGTGACTGGTTTTAGCCGCGTAGTCCATTTTCTGTGCGCTCTCGTGTAACTCTTTCATCTTGACGCCCATTTCGTCAACAATGTCCTGCAACTCTTCAACCGTGTTTGATTGTTGCGTCGCGTAGTCCGCCAACTCAACCGTACTGTCGGCAACGTTGTTAATGGATTCAGACGTTTGATCCGCGCTTGCCGTAAGCTCCTCTGAAGACGCCGCAACTTTTTCACTTGCGTCCATTACGTCCTTTAAAATTACGCGCAGTTCCTTTTTCATTAAATTCACGTCGCGTGACAAAATTCCTATCTCATCTTCCGCCGTAACTTCCAAGTCCGCAACCGCCAAATTGCCTTTCGACACTTCCTCCATTGCGTCCGATACGTGCGTTAATCTGCTCATCTGCCTACCGATTAATACCCAAGATAATCCTCCGAATACCGCGATAATTATTACCATTGCCACTACAATTAAAAATACCAAATGGTTTACAACGTCATTCAAAGATTTTGACGGCAAGCCTACGAATATCATACCGATTATTTTAGCGCTGCCGTCTTTCATCGGCGAATAAGCGCAGTCAAATTTTTCACCCAGTACCTCTGCAACGCCGGTATAAAAATTTCCGCCGCGCAGTACTTCATTTATAATTTGGTCGGACGCCTTTGTACCGAGTGCACGTTTACCGCTTTTATCTTGCACGGTAGTAGCAGTTCGCGTGTCGCCTTGAAAGAAGGTTACGTGACCTTCGCAGACTTTGCCGAGATAGTCAACCAGTTCATTGTTTTCAGAAATTTTCACGTCGCCTTTGTAAAGTTGACCGTCCGCAATGCGCCAATCGCCGGGATAACGATACTCCATAATCTCAATGATTGACTGTATATTTGAACGCGCACTTCTTTGCAATGCAACTTCCAAGCCGTTTTTTGAACTTATGTAGCCCAATACGCCCATTGCAATGCATACAAAAATGATAACCGCATTGAAAGCCAAGACTGCCTTTGTCTGCAACCTCATAATAAACGCCTCCCGCACTTTCGCCTTTCAAAAGATTAAACCGGCGCCGACTTTGTTACATTAAATTTTCAGTGACATTTTATGCCAAAACTAAAAAGGATACAAGGAAGAATTTTTTTCTTCCCCGTATCCTTTCGTTACATACTGCAGACCGACGAAAATATTTTTCTCACGCCTTGAAATTATTTTGTCACGAAAACCGAAATGGTTGCTGAATTAATTCCGCTTTCAGACCTTTCAAAAATAACCTCGACAAATTTTTTTATCGACTTGCAATTCACTATCGTGTTATCAGCGCGATTTTCTTTTATGCTGTCCAAAATTATTTTCATCTCATCATCAGTCAAGCCGATTGTTTTAAAAATATTTTTGAACGTCCCCATGTACACATCATCAGATTTAGAGCGGGGGTTTGGATTGTACAAAACGGTTATGCTAAAAATGTCCGTAGAATGCTCAATGGTTTTAAAAAGTATCGCGGTATTTTCCTGTTCAAATTTTGATTCGCAAATAGTAAAGTAAATGCCGTAGTCATCTGTAGACAAAGCATTAATTCGTACAGGCGAATACTGCATTGTGACATTATTTTTTAAACTGTTAAGCGCGTTGTCGTTGAATTTAAAATAAAAGCCGGTAACGTCACAATCGCTGACCTTTACAAAATTTCTGCCGTCATCTGCGAAACAAGTCGGCATCAGCATTAACGCAAAAATCAGCACCGAGAAAAATTTTTTTATAACCGACATATTTAAAGTACTCCTAAAAATTTATACTGCCTTCCACATTTTATTTTGATAATCTGCGCGGTAGGTCGTGGAGTGATTATTGTTGTCCTGCACGCGGAAAGTTGAAGGTTGACCGTTAATTACAAGTGAACCGCCGTCCGAAAATTTGAAGTACGAACCGTAGTCGGTGAACATTGCGCCGGTAATGTTATCAAGCGTCACATCGCGTAAAAAGATTGTGTCTTGACCTTCGACATCTTGAAAATTATCGTTGCCGCTGTTGTAGCGATAAATGAAAGTGTCCTGCCCCGCGCCGCCGTGAAGTTCGTCGTTGCCGTACATGCCGCCCCAAAGTTGTGAGCCGCCGTTACCTGCGCGAACGACATTGTTTAAATAATCCGCGCCGAAAAGTATTGTATAGTGACTGCCGTCGTTAAAAGTCCTGCCGTCAAGTTCAGCAGAAGTATTACTCACCTTGTAGGCGTAGGCAGTTCCGTTAGGCGTATTCAAATTTATAATCGTATCACCTACATCGCGCAGAATTAAAAGATTTTCTGCGCTGTTGCCGGTATTTTCTTTGATAACCAAATCATTTAAAGAATCTGTAGTCCACGCATCGCCGATAGATTTTTGATAATTGACCGAATCGCCGTTCAAATAATTTGTGATAACCGCACTGCCGGTGTCGTAGCTGAAAACTTCACTTTCCGAAGTGACGCCTGTAAGCGGCGTAACGTCCGAATTCTGTTTTGCAAGATATCTCATGAACATATCACCGGCAGAATAGGGGTAAGCGTCGCCCGTACCTTCCGCGAAATTCAAACCCAGTTTCAACGTGTCGGTATTGTTCACCATTTCAACTATGTGCTGTGTTTCGCCGGCATTGTAATCGTCATCGCCTTGCACCAAATCGGCAATACCTTCCGTGAAAAATTGCGGCATATCATTTTTAATCGTGCCGGTTG
>CAMJNB010000237.1 GCA_946407175.1 uncultured Selenomonadales bacterium
ATTCGCAGGTTTGTGAAGTCGACTACCGGAAACATTCCTATTGCAAAAACTATTCCGAAAGTCATGCCGCCGATAATTAAGCCGGTATGTAAAAATCGCGCCGAGCCGCTGACTATGTACGTGTTAAGTAAGTCAAGCAAGCCGTTAATTATCGGTACGCCCGGCACTAAAAACAACGCGCAGGCTATGATAGGATGCCACGCCGTTTCTGTTGGCAGGAAGTGAACATAGTACGCCGCAACAGTCGCCGTAAACGCCGCAAACGCCATGCCGACGTAGGGATTAATTCCCGCCTTGCCGCAATGTATTTGTACGATTTTGCCGAGCATTGAACATACCGCCGTGTAACACGCCGCCTGAATGTCGCCGCCAAAAAGTATGCAATAAGCGCCGCATGCAACGCCTATCGCCAAAATTACTTGTAATTCGGTATAAAAGCGCGGACGTTCGGCGATAACTTTTAACCTGCCTTGAAATTCTTCCATAGTGTAATGGTCCGCCAACGCTTGCCAACTAAGCTTGCTTACGGCGGAAATTATTCGCATATCAACGCCGTGCTTTACGCATTTTCTAAATGAAGTGTGCGAATGATTTTCGTCGCTTATGTTCAGCATTAACGTGGAAAACATTATATGCAGGTGAAATTTTCGCTCGTCAATGCCCATAAATGCCGCAACGCGCTTAGTAACGCGGACAATCCTGTCGGAGGCGGCTCCATTTTCCATTAAGAGCTGACCTACCGACAGAATCATTTCCGCTTTCTGCCCAATCGCCGTGAAAGTATCGGTTAAAAGTTCGCGCTGTGCGTCGTAGCGATTTCTGAAATTGTTATCTGACAATGTCTTAATCCTGCAAAATTCTGCAAACCCTTGACGAATTAATTTTTAGTTTAACTTTTACAGAATGCTTAGCTTAACTTTTACAGAATGTTTAGTTTAACTTTTACAGAATGAATTGCGACAAGTCACGGTTCTTTGCAATTTCCTTAAGTCTCTCGTCCACATAATCAGCGTTAATGCTGAAACTGGTTTTACCTTCTTTAACCATGTCCGGTGCGTCGAAAGAAACTTCCTCAAGCAATTTTTCAAGCAATGTATGAAGTCTGCGCGCGCCGATATCTTCAGACTGTTCATTAACGTCATAAGCCAACTCCGCAATGCGTCCTATTGATTCCGGCTCGAATGACAGCTCCAATCCTTCGGTCTTCAAAAGCTCTTTGTACTGCTTAATCAGCGCGTTTTGCGGCTCGGTTAAAATCTTTTCAAAGTCTTCTTTTTGCAGTGACTTCAACTCGACACGAATAGGAAAACGTCCCTGCAGTTCGGGAATTAAGTCGGAAGGCTTAGCCGTATGGAAGGCGCCCGCCGCTATGAATAAAATATGGTCTGTTTTAACGGGACCGTACTTCGTCATAACCGTTGAGCCTTCGACAATCGGCAAAATGTCACGCTGTACGCCTTCACGGCTGACGTCGGGACCCGCGCTGGAACCTTTCACCGCAACTTTGTCAATTTCATCAAAAAAGACAATGCCGCTACGCTCGGCAAGTTGAATCGCCGTTTCCGCCACTTCTTCCATGTCGATAAGTTTTTCTGCCTCTTCCTGCTCCAAAATTTTACGTGCCGCCGCGACGGTAACCTTGCGTTTGCGTGTACGTTTCGGCATGACGCTGCTAATCATATCCTGCAGGTTATCGCCCATACTTTCAAGGCTTGAACCGGAAAACATTCCAACCATAGGCTTTGCGTGGTCTGCAACTTCAAGGTCAATGATTTGATCTTCCATTTTGCCGCTTAAAAGGCGTTTGCGAATAAATTCACGTCCCGCGTTGTCGGCAACAGGCTCATCCTCTTTTTCTTCCGCAGGTTGTTCATTGCCGCCGCCGAAAAGTTTACTCAAGGGATTCTGCGTCTTTTTAGGCTCCGGTACCAAAATGTCAAGCAGTCTTTCAGTAGCATTTTCAGACGCCTTCTCTTTAACCTCTTCGGTCTTTTGACGGCGAACCATGCGCACGGAAATTTGCATAAGGTCACGAATGATTGATTCAACGTAACGCCCGACGTAGCCGACTTCAGTAAATTTAGTTGCCTCGACTTTTACAAACGGCGCTTTAACCAATTTGGCAAGGCGACGTGCAATTTCAGTTTTACCTACGCCGGTTGAACCTATCATCAAAATATTTTTCGGTATAACGTCATCGCGAATATCATCGGCAAGCTTGCGACTGCGCCAACGATTTCTAAGCGCTATTGCTACAGATTTTTTTGCCTCGTCTTGACCGACAATGTACTTGTTGAGCTCCGCCACAATCTCACGCGGCGTCTGCTCGTTTACGCCAAGTTCTTTGACTACTTCTTTTTCTTTTTCTGCTTTCTTTCTGGGCATCAATAATTCTCCTTTGTTAGATCGCTAGTAACTAGCAACTAGCAACTAGCAACTAGTAACTAGTAACTACATATAATCGATTGAAGACTTGCGCTTTTCCTGTTTCATAAAGCCTAACTTTTCAGCTAGGGATTCGACAATGACGAAGAAAACCGGTATTAAAAATATTCCCATTGCCGTAGCAAAAAGCATTCCGCCGACAACCGCAACACCCATGCCGTTACGTGCCGCAGAACCTGCGCCAACCGCCATTGCCAAAGGCAAGCAACCGATTATAAACGCAAGCGACGTCATCAAAATCGGACGAAGACGTAACCCCGCCGCCTCAATCGCCGCTTTAACCGGTCTCATACCTCTATCAACGCGCACCTTTGCAAATTCTACAATAAGTATTGCATTTTTCGCCGCCAAGCCGATTATCATAATTATGCCTATCTGCATATAAACGCTGTTTTGCAAGCCGGCATTTTGTATGCCAAAACTTCCCTCAATTATAGCCATCACATATTCTGAAAAGACTGCGCCGAAAATTCCCGTAGGTACGGTGAACAGTACGGCAAAGGGTACGGACCAGCTTTCATACAGCGCGGCAAGCATTAAGAAGACGAATACTAACGCCAGCGCCAAAATCTGCATTGTGGAGCTTGACGCCTTCTTCTCTTCGCGTGACTGTCCCGACCACTCAATATTAAATCCTGTACCCGCCTCTTCGCGTACGACTTCTTCAATCGCGGTAAGTGCTTGACCGGAGCTGTAGCCTTGTCCCGCGTTACCTTGAATTGCAACTGCGCGAGCCATGTTAAAGCGGGAAATTTGCGTGGGACCGGTACTGCGCTTAGGCGTGATTAACGTGTCAAGGGGAACTTTTTGTCCGTCATTACCCTTCACGTAGATAAATTTAGCCGATTCAGCCGAGTTACGGTAAAGTGTATCCGACTGCAACATAACTTTATAGGTACGACCGAATTGGTTAAAGTCATTAACCTGCATGCCGCCGAAGTTTACCTGTAACGCCGTGAAAACGTCGCTCATACTTACGCCGAGAAGTTTAACCTTTTCGCGGTCAATGTCATATTCAATGGTAGGTGACGCGATATTAAACGTGGTGCGGACGCCTTGAAGTTCGGGACGCTG
>CAMJNB010000238.1 GCA_946407175.1 uncultured Selenomonadales bacterium
GAGCCGCAAAAAACGAAGAAAATTTAATAATTTGTATTGTAGCCGGTGACAGAAATTTTTCTGTATTTATGACTGATAAAATTGCCGACGTGCAATTTCAATTCAATGGGCAATGCTTTCCGCTGTATTGGTACGAAACACCGACGCAGGGAAATTTATTTGGCGACGAATACGAGCGACGCGACGGCGTGACAGATTTTATATTGCAACAGGCGAAATTGTTTTACGGCGACGACGTGACGAAGGAAGATATATTTTATTACGTGTACGGATTCTTGCACTTGCCGAGCTACCGCGAAAAATTCAGTGCCGAGTTGAAAAAGTCATTGCCGCGAATATTTTTGATTGAGGACGCGCAGAAGTTTTGGTGCTTGGTGAAGGCTGGGCGAGAGTTGGCAGAAATACATTTGCACTACGAGACGCAAGAGCCGACTGCCGGCGTTGAAGTTAAAGGCGGCGGCGATTATCGCGTGACAAAAATGCGGTTCGCCAAAGACGACCGCAGTACGCTGATTTATAATGAAAGTATCACGGTGAAAAATATTCCGCCGCGCAGTTTTGAATACGTGGTAAATGGGCGTTCGCCGCTTGAATGGATAATCGACCGCTACCAAGTGAAAGTGGACAGTGCAAGCGGCATTGAAAATAATCCCAATGATTGGTGCGACGAACACGGCGACGAAAAATATATTTTGAAATTGATATTGAGTTGTATCACGGTGAGTATGAAGACGCTTGAGATAGTAGACAGCTTGCCGGACGTGGAATTTTAGTCCCCCCGCTTAAAATAAAAAAATTCTTCTGATAAAATAAGAATTAAAAAATCTTTTTTCTGCTCATCAATAAGTGTTTTATACTTTGCTTTTTCAGCAGACGAAACAGACTCAAGGACACGCTTTTCAAAAAATCTTCTTGCGAATAAAACGTAAGAAGATGGTTGTTCATTTCTTCCAGAGCTTGTTTCATCAAGTCACTTATGTCCGTAGAATTGATTTTGACATTCGGCAAAACAGATCACCTCCAATATTGAAAAATATTTTTTCACCGCGTCAAGCTAAAAAAATTAGCTGTAGTAAATTAATGAATTACATTGTAATTGACAAATAAAAAAAATCAAGCAAAATGGAACCATGAATATATCTGAGTCACATTTGTTTGACTTTTACGCTGAAATAAATTACGTCGAAATTTAAATTACCTTTAGTCGGCTGATAAATTATCAGCGCACTTCCTCACCATATTTAGCTTTAAGTGCTGATTTATGCACGTACATGGCATTATCAGCTTTTTTTGATACTTCGGAAAACTTCATGCCGGATTCGTAGACACCGAGACCGCGTGCAACGGATACGGTCAAAGTGTCGTTTCCCGCCTTGAAATGTTCTTCGTCTATCTTGACGTCAAAAAGCTTTAAAAGTTCTTCGCGTCTTTCGTAATCGGGACCTTCCAAAATCGCGGCAAATTCATCACCGCCGATACGATAAACGGGACTGTTAACAAAAACCTTGCAGATAACCTGCGCGGCGTGTCGCAAAAGTTCATTACCCGCCTCGTGACCGTACTTGTCATTAACCTTTTTTAAGAAGTTGGCGTCAAAAATTACAACGCCGTACTGCGCGGTATGATTTCTTTTACTTAGTTCATCGAGCTCCGCCGCCTTACTCATATAAGCCGCCGCATTTCGCAAGCCTGTCAATTTGTCGCGGTAGACATAAAATTCCAATTTAGCCGCCATTTCGCGAATACTGCGAACCAAAATTCCCAATTCGTTGCCGGATTCGTAGGAAATTTTTACGTTTAAATCGCCGGACGCGATGCGTTTAGCCGCTTCAGTCATGCCGGATAAAGGTTTAATCGCCTTAGATGCAAGCGCAATGCTGACGACGGAAATAACCATTGCCACGACGATTATTGCCGCGATTAAGTGTCGCAAAATACTGTTACGATCTTCATAAACTTTACTTAAAGGCGTCGCTATACCGAGCCACATGCCGTTCATCAAGTAGACTTCAATTTCTTGAAAGTCGGGATTGGGTTTAAACTGCGCACCCTGCGGCTGATAACGGTGATAAAGCACGGTGTTATTTCTATCCATAATGTAAACATAGCCGTAGTCATAAATCGACATTCGGCGCAGTTCCTGAATTATGAAGTTGAAGTCAATGTCCATGCCGATAACGCCGACAAATTCACCGTCTTTATACATCGGCGCCACGTAGGAAATTACGTAAAACTTTGTTATAACGTCTACATAAGGCTCAATCCACGTTGCACTGTGACTTTTCATAGGAAGGTAGTACCAGCCGACTTTTTTAGCGTCATTGGGATCGTACGGCGCAAGGTCAATGGGTTGACGCTCCACAAAAGGCGATAGCGCACCTTCCCAGCGAGCCTCTTCGCGTTGCATTGAAAAGCCGCCTTTGGTACCGGCAATTTCCGGCTTTATGCGAAGGTAGTACGAAATACTTCCGTCAATGCCAAATGCGATAAAGCTCAGCTGATTTTTCATGCGTGCGAGATAATCTTCACGGTATGCACGATCGTTGGCAAGTCTGTCATAACTTTCAATCGCGTCAACTGCCTGCAACTTCATGCCGTTTACGCCTTGCCGTATTGAAAAAAAAGTTCGATACAATCTTTCGCGACAGATAACACTCATTGCGCGCAGTGATTCATTTGTATGTTCATATACCAAATTGCCTATTGCAACCGAATTGCCCCAGCCAAGTACCGTTGACGTTAAAAAAACTGTCTGCGATACCAAAAAGACGACTTCCAACATTATGGAGCGGCGATAACATAAAAGAAGATACAGCATCAATATTAAGTAAAGGTCAACTACGGTCATACATTCCGCAAAAAATTTCACCCACGTTTCAAGGTGATTCATTCCGTAGATTTGATATTTTTCAATGTACGCAATGCCTACGGGAAAAAGCATGTAGAATCCCGTCGCTATTACCCAAGCGCGGTGTTGTTCGCTTACTGAAACATCGTCCGCCTCGTCTGGAGTTAAAATTTTTTTCGGCGTGTAGAATTTATAGTCTCTGCTTACAAGGAAGAAAAACCATGCCAAGTCAAAAAATATCGCAATGAAAAAATCATTTACAAAGCAGGCGAAAACGTACGCAGTAATAAATTCCGTTTCGCCCGGCGTTATCAAAACTTTAACCGCGTTCAATTCTGCCGCCGTCACCGTCAAAGCACGAAATGCCGTAGTCACGCAAAATGTTATGAAAAGTACCGCTAAAAATTTCCACAGCGTCTTTACTTGAAGTGTAAAAGACGGCTCGTCGGAAGATATTTGCCACTTATGCCAAACCGTATACGGCAATAATCCTGCCAAAAATACCCATAAGTTTTTCACAAGGTAGAAGGCATAATCGATTGGTACGTGTTCCGCCGCACGAAAAGCATTAAGCTCCGGTAAAGTAAGCAACGCGCCGACGTATACGCCGATTGCCGAAGGAAGTCCCCACATTAATCCCAGCACCGGCGGTACAAATGCGGCG
>CAMJNB010000239.1 GCA_946407175.1 uncultured Selenomonadales bacterium
CCTTTCAGGACTATCATAAAATTTTTATCCCTTTTCGTTAAGTTAATGCCATTGTGCAAAATGGGAGCAAGACCCCGACACGTACGAAGATAAAATTGCCGAATATGTAAACAATTGGGTTAAAGCTGTACGCCATGAAACAAGGTAAAATCAAAATGAGGATTTTAATTGATACAAATATTTTAATTTCAGCTTTATTTTTTGGAAAGTTTCCTAAAGAATTTTTAAATGAGGTACTTAAATCAAATTTTGAAGTTTGTATTGTATTTGAATTTAAATTTGATAGACACAAATATAAAAATATGGTATTCTATTTGTGACCGGCTTATTATGCAGGAATGATAGACCGCCAAAGGCAGATGCGGCTGTAGCTTATTTTTCAGTTCCGTTATCAGTGAATCAAAATTATAGCCCCGCTTGCGATTCGGGCAAGACACGATAACAATATGGAACGGCAACGATGACGTAGAGCCGGAGTACAGACAGACAATTTTTTTGAAAGGTGGCTGTAGTTTTCACAAAAACAAACGTAGTCCGAAAGTTTATACAATCGAATAGAGGTGTGTAGTACGCCGGAGAGTTTATCCTCTCAAATGTGTTTGTCTATATTTGACTATGACAAACACAACTATAAATGAACAAATTCTTTCTGAATATGAAAAAACCATCGCCAAAAAGATTGCCAGAAGAAAGAATATTTTAGATGAGGAACTTTTTGAAAAATTTTTTGTAGCAGTAAAAATTTTTGAAATCAGTTCTGATTTAAAAGTTTGCCGCGACCCTGACGACGATAAATTTATAAATTGCGCGATTGACGCGAAGGCGATTTACATAGTAAGCGGTGATAATGATTTATTGACGCTGAAAAATTTTGCAGGCATTGAAATTGTAACGGCACGTGAATTTTATGACAAATACCTTAAACCTTCCGCAATGTGAAATTATTTATCCCGCGCAGGTTGAGCGGGAATTTTTATTAACGGCGGGCGGGCGGCGTCCCGAAGAAAAATTTTTTACGATGCTTGCACGCGGCAGAAAAATTTTTGCCATTGACAAGGGCATTGAAATTTGCCGTGACTTGAATATTTTGCCGGAAATTTTAATCGGCGATTTTGACAGCGCAGAAAGTTCTGCCGTGAATTGGGCGCTTGAAAATAAAATTCCGATTGAGCGTCACCCCGTCGACAAAGATTTAACCGACACGCAACTTGCACTAAACTTAATCGAAAAATCCTACCTCCTACCCACTACCCCCTACTCACTAATTTTAACCGGCATTTTCGGCGGCAGGTTTGACCATTTATTCAGCAACGTTTTCACCTGCGCGGCGGCGAAAGTTGCAACTTGTCTTGTCGACGAGCGGGAATTAATTTTTTTCGTACACGGCAGCGAAAGTTTTAGCGTGAAATTTTTTGTGCGACCAATGGCGCTGTCACTTTTGCCGATAACCGAAGTTTGCGAAGGCGTGACTTTGAAAAATGTGCATTGGGAACTTGAAAACGCGACGCTGAAACAAAATTTTCCCAACGCCGTGAGTAATCGCGTTGAGGCTGATACAATAAAAATAAGCGCCGCCAAAGGGACGCTTGCTGTATATTTAGCTTTTAGCGATTAGCTGGTAGCATTACGAATTTTTATTTAAAGCATTAAAAGCCAGTTCGCAAATTTCGTCAAGCCGCGAAAAATTTTTCTTCAAAAACAATTCGCCTAACAGAGATTCAAAGCCGGTGCTTGCGTGATATTCTTCAACCGTAGCCGAGCGCGGGGCGTGACTTTTCGCATTTCTGCCGCGTCGAAATATATCGCGCTCATCGTCAGTCAACTGCGATTCAATTTCTTTGTACGCCGCCGCTTGCGAAACTGCCGAAACAATATCCGCGCTCAAATCGTGCAACTTGCTGATTTTATGCGTGACGCTTAAAAGCCGCGTCCGAACGTACAAATGGAAGTAGGCGTCGCCAATGTACGCAGTTACCAGCGGCGAAAGTGTTTTTACTTCATCTGCGTTGAACTCAAGCATTTTTCCACTTCACACCCTGCGGAGTATCTTCCAAAATAATTCCCGCCTTTTTAAGTTCGTCACGAATTTTGTCGGCAACCGCCCAATTTTTGGCACTGCGCGCGTCTTGCCGAATGCAAATTATAATGTCCATGAGCTTGTTGACCAATTCGTCGTCAACGGCTTTTTCTTTTGGAATGTTTTCAAAAATGCCGATAACGGACGCCATTTCCATAAAGACTTCACGAACGCGCATAATTATGAAAGCGTCGGTGCCGCGCGGCGCAATTTTACCTGCAATAAAGTCATTGTAGTAAGAATTAATGTCGCGCGAAAGTTCAAACATATAGCTTATTGCCAGCGCCGTGTTGAAGTCGTCATTCATCGCGTCTTCAAAGTTTGACATTAACCTTTCGGCAAGATCGACGAGACCGCCCGCTTGAGAAACGGTTATCATCTTAGATTTTTCAGTCGTACCTTTGACAAAGGTGCCGTCCTCAATTTTTTTCGCAAGGTCGTTCAAATATTCGTAGGAAGTTTTCAGACGATTGTAAGCGGTGCGCGTATTTTCCATAAGCGTATCAGCAAAATCAAGCGGACTGCGGTAATGAGTCTGCAGAAGGAAAAGGCGTACTACTTCGCCCGGGAATTTTTTGAGAATGTCTTCAACCGTGAAAAAGTTGCCTTCGGAACTGCTCATCTTCTGATTGTCAATCGTCAAAAAGCCGTTGTGTACCCAATACTGCGCGAAAGAATGTTCGTCACCTATCGCGCATTGAGACTGCGCAATTTCGTTTTCATGGTGCGGGAAAATTAAATCCGCGCCGCCGCCGTGAAAGTCAAATTTTTCACCGAGATATTTTAATGACATTGCGGAACATTCAATATGCCAGCCCGGTCTGCCTTTGCCGAAGGGACTGTCCCACGCCGGTTCGCCTTCTTTCGACGCCTTCCACAATGCAAAATCCATTGGGTGATTCTTCCTGCCGTCAACTTCAATTCTAGCTCCTGCCTGCATTTCTTCCAGCTTGCGACCGCTAAGTTTGCCGTAGCCTGTATCCTTCTCGACGCTGTAATAGACATCGCCGTTATCAAGCCGGTACGCGTAACCTTTCTTGATAAGCGTGTCAATCATTGAAATAATTTCGTCCATTGTTTCGGAAACTTTGGGGTAGACATCTGCGCGGCGTACATTCAGCGCGTCCATTGACTTAAAGTAAATGTCAATATTTTTTGTGGAGACTTCTTTCCACGTAGAATTTTCAATTTTCGCGGCGGCAATAATTTTGTCATCAACGTCGGTGAAATTTTGAATGTATGTAACTTTGTAGCCGAGCTTTGCAAAGTAGCGGCGAATAACGTCCCATATCACGAAGGGGCGGGCGTTGCCTATGTGCGTAGACTTATTCGGCGTTATTCCGCAGCAATAAATGCTGACTTCGCCTTTTTTAAGCGGCTTAAAAATTTCCTTGCGCTTTGTCAT
>CAMJNB010000240.1 GCA_946407175.1 uncultured Selenomonadales bacterium
AGACAGGTTTGTATTGCGTGACGCTCTCTCAAATGGTTTACGGTAAAAACGGCGAATTTATCGGCATATTCGGCATTGATTTTTACATTGACAGCTTGATTAATGTTTTGGGCGAAAGTTACAGCAAGGACGGCTACGCATTTTTAGTCGACAGCAACGGCGTTATAATAAATCACCCCAATAATCATTACCAAATGTCTGCAAGTCATATGACTGAAGTTTTTGCTACTGAATACGGCAAAGTTTATGCCGGCGCCGGTGTCGTGACGTTTGAAGATTACACGAAAAATTTTGTAGCTTGCCTTGCGAAGAAAAATCAAGCGTCAAACTTCACCGTCATTGTTGCAAACAGTTGGTGGAATATTTACGGTGACATTATGCTTTTGGGCGGACTTTTTATAATCCTTCTCGGAATTTGTATCGCTATCGTCACGGCGCTTATCAATCGGCTTTTCAACTGGCAGGCGGTAGTAAATAATCAGCTTAAAGAAATTTCCGATACCGCAGTTGCGGCAAGCAAGGCTAAATCTCAATTCCTCGCGCAGATGTCGCATGAAATTCGTACGCCGATTAACGCGGTACTCGGTATGAATGAGATGATTCTGCGCGAAAGTAAAAATCCCGACATTTTAGACTACGCGGCAAATATTCAAAGCGCCGGTAAAACTCTTTTGACGCTGATAAATTCCATACTTGACTTTTCAAAAATTGAAGACGGCAAAATGGAAATTGTCCCCGTGCGCTATGAAACGCTTAAGCTGATTGACGACCTTGTACATATGATTTCAGAAAAAGCCGAAAAGAAAGGGCTTGAATTTAAAACTGAAATTGAACCGAACTTGCCGAAAAGTTTTTACGGTGACGACGTGCGAATAAGGCAAATTATCACCAACCTTTTAACAAACGCCGTTAAGTACACGCATGAAGGCTCCGTGACTTTGAAAATAGGCGGCAGGGAAATTGACGCCGATACCTACGAACTTCACGCGGCGGTTATCGATACCGGCATTGGTATTCGTCAAAAGGATATGGATAAACTCTTTCAATCTTTCCAACGCATTGATGAGGAGCGTAACAGAAATATTGAAGGTACCGGCTTAGGCATTGCGATTGTACAAAAACTTCTTACCATGATGAACAGTAATCCGGAAGTTGTCAGCGAATACGGCAAGGGCTCAACTTTTTCATTCAAGCTTATGCAAAGGGTAATTGATAAAAATCCAATCGGCAATTACGACGAATATAAATCCAAGCCGCTTGATACGGCGGACAAAAAATTTTTAACGGCGCCGAGTGCAAAAATTCTTGCAGTCGACGATAACGATATGAATTTGAAAGTTATCTGCGGACTTTTGAAACGTAACGGCATTGTCCCCGACATTGCGGAAAGCGGCAGTGAGGCAATTCAGCTTGCGCAGAAAAATTTCTACCACATAATTTTCCTTGACCATATGATGCCCGGCATGAACGGCATTGAAACCTTTCAAAAAATGCGGCATGAAAAAATTTTAAGCGACAAAACCTCTGTCATAATGCTTACTGCCAGCGCCATTGCCGGTATGAAGGAAAAATATTTGCAGGAAGGCTTTGACGATTATCTTTCAAAACCTATCGAAGTGCCTGAGCTTGAATCTATGCTTGAAAAACATTTGCCGAAAGAAATTGTTTCGTTTAAAATGGAAGAAAATATTTCGGACGCTGATAAAATTTCTGACGTTGAAAATACTTCGGACGCTGATAAAATTTCTGACGTTGATAAAATTTCTGACGCTGAAAATATTTCGGACGCTGAAAATACTTCGGACACTGAAAATGTTTCGGACGATACTTTCAGCGACGCGGACAGAAAAATTTTTGCTGAAATTTGTCCCGATATAAATTTGGATTTAGGCTTAGCGTACTGCATGGACAGCAAGGAATTTTTCAATGAAATGCTTGACGCTTTTAATGACAATGAAAAAGCCGCCAAAATTCAATCAGTCTTTGAATCCGGCGACATTAAAAATTATCAGATTTTGGTACACGCCTTAAAGTCTACGTCACTTTCAATAGGCGCGGAAAATTTGAGCGAAAAGGCTAAGCATTTGGAACACGCGGCGAAAGATAATGACGTGGCGGAAGTTCAAGCGAATCACGAAGATTTGATGACGGCTTATAAAAATGTTCGTGACCAAATTTCAAAATGGATGGGGGCGAGTTCGTGAGAAAAATTTTAGTTGTTGACGATGAAAAAATGATGTTGATGATGACGCGGCGCATACTCTCTTCAAAGTACGAAATTTTCATGGCAATGACCGGTACCGACGCGATAGAAATTTTTATGCGCGAAAAGCCGGATTTGATTTTGTCGGATTTAATGATGCCGGAAATGGACGGCTATGAAATGCACGAAATTTTGCAGGAGAAAACCGGTGAAGCAGTGCCGATAATTTTCATGACGGCTGATGAAAGTGACGAAAATGAAAGTCGCGGTCTTGAAGTCGGCGCGGTAGATTACATTCGCAAACCTTTAAAGCCGGATTTACTTCTACGCCGCATTGGTAACGCGCTTGACAATTTGGATAAAATTCACGGACTTGAAACGGCGGCGTCGACAGACCCTTTAACGCACCTTTTAAATAAAACTGCCGCGCAGAAAGAAATTGGTGACGTCTTAAGCAAAACGCACGGCGCATTACTAATGCTTGACCTTGACAGTTTTAAGCTTGTGAACGATTTGTACGGTCACAATGCCGGCGATAAAGTTTTGGTAATTTTTGCCGAGCTGATAAAAAAAATTACGCGCGAAAATGATTTAATCGGCAGAATAGGCGGCGATGAATTTATCGCGTACCTGCAAAATGTTGACGACGAAAATATTTTGAAGTCGAAAACAAATTTTTTAAACGAAGAGCTTTTAACGTCGGTTAAAAAAATTGTCGGCGCGAATATGGAAATTCCACTTGGTACGAGTGTCGGCGCGGTGTTTGTTCCGGCGGAAGGTACGGACTTCGTAACGCTGTATAAAAAAGCGGATGCCGCCCTTTACAACGTCAAACAACACGGCAAGCACGGCTGTGCAATTTTCGGCAATCATAACCGCGTTGAAAATAAATTATCGGCGGACGGCATTTCGCAAACACGGATGATTTTAGGCGAAAGAAACATTGAGCCGGGCGCTTACTTCGTAGACTTGGAGACGTTTAAAAAAATTTACCGCCTGCTTTCACGAATGGTCGACACGTACAAAAAAGGCTTGGTGCTTATGCAGTTTACGCTAAGCGACGAAAGTTTTGCCGAAGAGTTCAAAGATACGCTTTTGCACGCGCTAAGAAAGAGTGACTGCGTATCGCAAGCGGGCAAAAATAAATTCCTCGTGCTGCTAATGGAAACAACAGAGGAAGAAGGTTTAATCGTGCGTGACAGAATTTTTTCAAGGCTTAGTGATATCGTCACGGAAAAAGTTTATTTTGAGAGCGAATC
>CAMJNB010000241.1 GCA_946407175.1 uncultured Selenomonadales bacterium
GTAACAAAAAGAAACATGGCGCGGATGTAGTACGCTTACCTTGTCGTGATTTAAACTTTTAAGTCCGCACGAGTTTACGTAATTCTAGCGTTATCGTACGTAGCTACGGTACATCCGCGCCGTATTTTTTTAATTTATCAACAACCCCTAAATCTATCTTAAATCTAAGTCTAAATCGTTGCGAAGTTTAATAGCCTCTGCAATGTGTTTGTCTGAAATTAATTCTGCGCCGCCGTCCAAATCGGCAATGGTGCGTCCGACTTTTATAATTCTGTCATATGAACGCGCGGAAAGTTTTTTAGTCTCGAATACGTCTTTTAAAAGTTTTTCCGCCTGCTCCGACATGGTACAAAGACTTTGCAGCATTGCATGATTCATCTGCGCGTTGCAGAATAAATGATATTTTTCAAGCCGCTTAAGCTGAATTTTTCGTGCGGCAGATACGCGCTTACGAATTTCGCTTGAAGGTTCTGCGCGACGCTTTGAACTTAAATCCTCGTATTTTACACGCGGCACTCTTATATGAATGTCGATTCTGTCAAGCAAGGGACCCGACAGCTTACGCATATACCGCTGTATTTCGTATTCTGAACATTGGCAGCTGTGATCTTTATCGCCGCGCCAACCGCATGGACAGGGATTCATTGCACAAATTAAAATCATACTTGACGGAAATGTCAAAGTGCCGCTTACGCGACTAACGGTAATTTGACGTTCTTCCAAAGGTTCACGCAACGCCTCAATGACAGGGCGTTTAAATTCCGGCAACTCGTCAAGAAAAAGCACGCCGTTATGAGCAAGAGTGACTTGACCGGGTTTAGGATTCGTACCGCCGCCGATAATCGCCGCAGTTGATGCGTCGTGATTCGGATTTTGAAAAGGTCGCGCGGTAATTAAGCCGCCGTTACGTCCCAACTTCCCCGCGATACTGTAAATTTTCGTGACTTCCAACGCCTCGTCTCGCGTAAGCTCAGGCAAAATGGTATTCATACGCTTAGCCAACATTGTTTTGCCGGAGCCCGGTACGCCGACCATTAAGACGTTGTGACCGCCCGCCGCCGCAATTTCCAACGCACGCTTAGCCATAAATTGTCCCTGCACGTCCGCGAAGTCATCGACAATATCTATAAATTCTTCCGCACTTTCAACCGGCGCAGATTTTTCAGGTTCAAGCGATATTTCGCCGTTCAAAAAGTCCACCAACTCCACAAGGTTCAAAGGCGCGTAAACTTCCATGCCGTCAACCAGTAAAGCTTCATTGACGTTATCTTTAGAGACGATAATTTTTTTTATGCCTTCGTCCCGCGCGGTGACGGTTATCGGTAAAATGCCGTTGACGGGAGAGAGTTTGCCTTCCAATGACAATTCGGCGACAAATAAAAATTCGCGACACTTTTCAGCCGAAATTACGCCCTGCGCCGCCAAAATACCTATTGCAATCGGCAAGTCGAGACCGGAGCTTTCTTTCTTGACTTCAGCCGGTGCAAGGTTAATCGTAATTTTTTCCGCCTTCATACGCAAGCCGGAATTTTTTATCGCCGTACGCACTCTTTCTTTTGATTCGCGCACGGACGTACTGGGCAAGCCTACAATGTCGAAAGAAGGCATACCGTTGGCGCTGTCCACTTCCACTTTTATTATTAAGCCGTCGACGCCTTGAGTTGTAGCACCGAATGTTCCCGCATACAATTTAAAATCTCCTTTTTTAGCTTTCAGCTTACAGCTTTTAGTTATTATTAAAAATTTGCGTGACAACTTCGTCAATTGGAATTTTATTCTGCTCGGACGTTTCAAGATTTTTCACGGTGATAGCATTTTCATTAACTTCATCATCGCCGATTATAAGCGCGAATTTTGCACCGGACTTAGCCGCCTGTTTCATCTGTGCTTTCATACTGCGCGACGCAAAGTCCATTGTTGCCGCGATATTTTTTTTGCGTAGGGTGTTAAGAAGTTGAAAGCCGCAGACTTCCGCCTTTCTACCTGCCGTCACGATAAATGCGTCAAGATTTTTCTGCGCGGCGGGAATTAAATTTTGTTTCTCAAGCGCGATTAAAATTCTCTCGATACCCGCCGCAAAACCAATGCCGGGCGTCGGAGGACCGCCGATTTCTTCAACAAGCCCGTCATAACGTCCGCCGCCAGCCAATGCCGCCTGCGCACCCAACGGCGTATACTGAATTTCAAATGCCGTCTTTGTGTAGTAGTCAAGCCCGCGTACAAGGCGACTGTCAATTTTAAATTCTACACCTGCCGCAGTTAAAAGCTCCTGCACGCGCGCAAAGTGTTCACGGCACTCGTCACAAAGACACGTTTCAATTTTCGGCGCGTCCTCCATAAAATCTTTGTTCGCGTCAACCTTGCAATCCAAAATACGCAGAGGATTTTTTTCAAGCCGACTCTTGCAATCGCCGCAAAGTTCGTCGTGATATTCACTGAAGTACTGAATTAATTTTTGACGATAAACCGGTCGACACGCGGGACAGCCTACCGTGTTGATTTTAAGTTGCAGTTCATCAAGTCCCAAATTTTTTAAAAAGTTCCACGCAAGCAAAATTATTTCCGCGTCAACGGCGGGATTTTTTTCACCCAACGCCTCAACGCCGAATTGGTGAAATTCTCTGAGCCGTCCTGCCTGCGGTCTGTCGTAACGGAACATTGAGCCGATATAAAAAAGTTTCACCAAGTTACCTGCCGCGTAAAGTTTATTTTGCAGGTACGCGCGAACTGCCGACGCGGTATTTTCCGGTCGAAGTGTTATTGAGCGGTTACCTCTGTCCGTGAAGGTGTACATTTCCTTCGACACAACGTCCGTAGTTTCGCCGATACCGCGCTGAAAAAGTTCAGTGTGTTCAAATATCGGCGTCCTAATTTCTTCGTAGCCGTACGCCGCGCAGATTTTTCTCACTTCGTCTTCAACGTATTGCCAGCCGATAATTTGTTCCGGCAAAATATCTTTTGTGCCTCTCGGCGCATTCGTAATCAAATTTGTCACCTCAATTTTAGCTTAGAGCTTAGAGCTTAGAGCTTTCAGCTTTCAGATTTTAAATTTATGAAAAAGTTTTATTAAATGCTTGATAGTTGCTTTCTTCAGTCTTCGTGCAGTAAATTGCAAAGAAAACCTCTTTGAAGTAACCGTCAAATTCCGCCAAAATATTTTTGTAAGCCTGCGCGACGACATAGGGATTATTGGCAAAAGCGCCGCACCCAAACGCTCCCGTTACAAAAATGTCAACGCCGTTAGCCGCCAAAATCGTAAGCATATGCCGCCCACGCTTTTCGTGAATTTTTAAAAGCTCCTCGTCCTTAACCTTCGCCTGCTTGTCATTGCCTGGATTGTACTTGTTATTGGAGTGAAAGCGCAAATTCGGCGCCGCGCAAGTCATAACGTCAACAGTCACCCAATCTTCTTGCGGCAGTCTCT
>CAMJNB010000242.1 GCA_946407175.1 uncultured Selenomonadales bacterium
TAGAAAGTACGTGCGGACCCGCGCAAAGGTCGGTGAAGTCTCCCTGCGTGAAAAGTGAAATTTCGGCGTCTTCAGGCAGGTCGGAAATTAATTCGACTTTGTAAGTTTCACCTGCGTCGGCAAATTTTTTCAGTGCATCTGCGCGGCTTAAGACACTGCGTTCAAGCTTAAGATTTTGTTTAACGATATTTTTCATTTCGCGTTCAATGTCGGCTAAGTCCTCGTCGGTTAATTTACGCTCCATGTCGATATCGTAGTAAAAGCCGGTGTCAATCGCGGGACCAATGGCAAGTTGAACATTTTTGCCGTCCGTGCCGCCGTACAAATGCTTTACGGCTTGTGCCAAAATATGCGAGGCAGTGTGACGAAGGGAATGTAAATATTCAGCGTTATCAACTTCGACAACATTACCGTCTTTTGCAATAATTTTTTCCATACAAAATTCCTCCTTAGCGCGTAATGATAGCACAATGATTTGAACTTTACCACAATTTTTTTAGTAAATAGTAAATAGTGAGTAGTGTAAAGCTTTGAAAAATTTCTTGTAAGAAGTAAAAAAATCTTGTAAAATGTCAACAATTTTTCGTTACCACGTTCAGCCGCAGTAATCACGATTATTAAAATAAATATTGGAGTAAATCGGCTATGCAAAGATTCTTAAAAAAATTTTTTCCTGCAATAATATTCATTGTTACTACGATATCGACAGACTTTTTTAATTTTACGGACTTTGAAGATTTATGGCTTTCTAAGGTTGAGGCGGCACCAAATGTACCAAAATTGAAAGTCGGCTACGTCGTCAACACGGGATTTTTGTATGAAGACAGACCGGATCACAAAGTAGGTTACGGCTACGAGTATATGGAATTTCTTGAAAACTATGTCCCCTGCGAATTTGAATATATAGGTTTCGACGATTGGACAGATTTATTAGACAAACTTAACAGCGGCGAAATTGACATTGTGCCGAATTTGCCGGGCGACCATAAATGGCTTGTAAATGCAAAATCTACCGACCATGTGGTAGGGCGTTTTCCTATGGAATTGGTTATCACAAGCGATAAGATTAAGCCGCAGATAAATTTAGCGCGCGTCAGAACAAATTACGATACGCCTGGGCTTGACGAAGTTGCACGCACTGAAGGCTTTAAATACAATCTTATAAGCTACAAAACCTATCAAGACATTGTAAATGCCTATGAGCGCGGCGAAGTTGACGGCTACGTTGATGCCATGCTTTTTTATAGAAAGTCTAAGCCTACTTACGCGGTTTTCGACAGACAAAATTACCGCTTATCCGTCCGCGCAGACAGGCAAGACCTTTTGGACAGATTGAATTGGGCAATGGATCAGCTCTTAATGGATCAATCCGATATTCGCGACAGGCTGAAAAGAAAATATAATCTCAAGGAAGGTTTTCCCTTACTGTTAAATCGCGATGAAAGAGATTATTTGGCTGAAAAAAAGAAACTTCGTACTGCCATTCTGTTTTATCAAAAGCCGCGTGTTTATCGTGACGAGCAAGGTAATTTAAAGGGACTTATGGTGGACATTATCAACAGAATTTCTAAGGATTTAAACGTAGAAATTGAGATTATTGAAACAAATTCCTATGAAGAAGCGCGAGACTTGATTCAAAACAGTGAGATTGACTTCATTGCCGACGCAATTTCTGATTTCAGCTGGGCAGAAAAGTACAACATAAATCCTACACAACAATATTTTCAAATGGATTATGTTCCCGTGACGCGCGAAAATTATATTTTGGACTCTTCAAAAAAGCCTAAAGTTGCCTGCGTGTCAAATATGTTTTACACGATGAATTTTATTGAGATGAACTTTCCTAAAGAAAATATCGTCTACTTTCCGAATTTTGAAGAATGTTTGACAGCTGTTAAATCCGGTCGCGCAGACGTTACCTACGTCAATCGTGATTCGGTATATTCTTTTATCGACTCGGCAGGAACATATGACTTGGAGGTAGGCGCCGTTTCTGCCTACAGTCAATCCGTAGGTCTCGGCACGCGCTTGAACGGTGACTTAAGACTTTGGCATATTCTCAACAAAGAAATAAATCATATAGACGTAAGCTGGGTTCGCAATATGCTGGCTACGCATCAGCAGAATACCAGTACATTCAACTTGAAAAGATTTATTTACCACAACCTTTTTGTAGCGGTTTTAATCGTAATTCTTTTAACGGCACTAATCGGCGCGTACATTTACAAGCGCAAGCTGAATAAGAAAAAGTTTGAAATTATTCAGCGCATGGCTTATACCGACGTTCGATACAATTTGCCGAATGTTTCATGGCTTGAAAAGGAAATTCCGGCGGCGTTTAAAAATCTTAAAGAACAAAGTCCCGATACTCAAACTTTCTTTGCAGTCTTTTCAATGGCAAGCAATGCCGTCATGATAAAAAATCTCGGACATAAAATTATTGACAGTCAATTTCACGCATTGGCAAACGCTTTGAAAACTTCCGAGCCGGTTATTTTTACGGCGGCGGGAATTGATATCGGTCATTTAATTTGTTTCTGCAAGTCAGAAAGCGTCGACAACATTTCCGATTGGGCGACGAAGATTATTGAGAAGTACAGCTACATGGATACGGCGGACGCCAATGCCAAAATTGTTGTCCATATGAGAGCCGGTATCAGCCGCTACGATGAAAGCCTTGACATTCATCAAGCGATAGGTCGCGCGCTTACCGCTTGTCAGCAAATTTCAAGCAATGAAGTTAAAGTCTTCGATGAAAAAATGGAAGAGGATTTGACAAGTGAACATGACATTGAAAATCGTATGATTGACGCGCTGAAAAATGACGAGTTCAAGGCGTGGTACCAGCCTAAGTACGACATTGAGACGCGGCGCATTGTCGGAGCTGAAGCTCTTGTACGCTGGATTAGTCCCGAAACCGGTTTTATGCCGCCGGGCAAATTTATTCCGCTCTTTGAACAAAACGGCTTTGTCATTCAAGTTGACTATTACATTTTGGAAAAAACGTGTCAACTTCAACGTGAGAGATTGGACGCGGGAAAAGAAGTTGTCCCCATTTCCGTCAATCAATCCCGCCTGCATATGACGGAGGACGGTTACCTTGATAAAATGCGGGCGATTATGGAGAAATATAAAATGCCGCCGAATCTGATTGAATTGGAGATAACGGAAACAATGTTCGGCGACTTCGATAAAAAAGCCGCGCGACAAAATGCGGAAAGGATTATTACCGGACTTAAGGCAATGGGCTTTATAATTTCGGTTGACGATTTCGGTGCGGGGTACTCTTCATTCAGTCTGTTGAGCAGTTTGCCTATGGACGTTATGAAAATTGACAGGTCCGTTTTAACCGGCGCTGACACTTCTCAAAAGATGAGAAAAATTTTAGGCAAGGTTATTGAACTCGGTCAATCACTCGG
>CAMJNB010000243.1 GCA_946407175.1 uncultured Selenomonadales bacterium
AAAACGGCTACGTTGCAATTACGCCGGACGCATTGTTAAGCGCGTTGGAAGGTGAATTGGAATTGCCGCCCAAGCCCGTGCTGATAACTTTCGACGACGGCTACGTTGACAACTACGAAAACGCCTTTCCGATTCTGCAAAAGTACGGTCTGCGTGCTACCATTTTCATAATTCCCGCGCTTGTCGGCAAGGAAGGCTACATGACGTGGGATGAGCTTAAAGAAATGGAAGAAAACGGCATTACAATGCAGTCTCACACGCTGAATCACATTGCACTTGAGGAATTGCCCGATGACGCCATGCGTACGGAGTTGCTTAAGTCAAAACAGATTCTTGAAGAAAAACTCGGTCACGCCGTTGACTTCGTGGCGTATCCTACCGGAACTTACAATCTGCATATTGCCGGAATTGCAAGGGAAGTCGGATACAAAGGCGCCTTTACGATTAAGTACGGCAACGTCGATTTAGGCAGTAACTTCTTTGCATTGGAGCGCGTACCGATTTTTCAGACGCATACCACTATGAAAGATTTTTACGAACGAATTAATTTCCGCCAAAGTTTTGAAGAGTTCGGCTGGATTAAAAAATAAGTTGCAAAAGTTTTGGCGCTATGTTAAAATTTCAGCGTGTAAGTTAGAAAAAAATAGTCGAAAAACCATTCCAAGCTTGTCACAGGCGCAAAAAAGCCCCCAAGAAATCTTTTCCGGAGATTCTTGGGGGTTGCGTCTATTCAGACGCCAAAGGTTTTGGGTTCGTCACCAAAGCTTTTTAAGGAGCTGATCGAACCACTTGCCGACGTACTTTGAAAGCACGTTTGCCGCGATCATTTTTATTATGTCAAAAAACCACTCCAATCCGGTCACCCCCTTTTGTCATTAGACTCAGGAGTACTTGGTGACGCGCATATTTTACAGCAAAATTTTCAATACTAAAATTCAATAATTTAATCTCGACAGAGTGTTTGTCGGGATTTTTTTGCTTGTAGCCGGTAACTACTAACTACTAACTATTAACTAAATTAAAGGATTGCGGCGAAAATTTTAGAATATCTTTACTTATGGAAAAAATGATTTTACTTTCGGCAACGGTAGTACTGATACAACTTTCCGACGCTTATTTAAGGTGGCTTGCCTTTTCAAAGGAATTATCGCAAGAAAAAAGTAGACGGTTGCGGAAAAAATTTCTATGCTGGAGCGCAATAAGTTTTGAAATATATTTCGGCGTGTTGGCAAGCAACGGCATAGGCGCGGCAGAGTATAAAGGCTTTTTAATGCTCGGCTGGATACCGTACCTTGCAATATTTATTCACGAAACAGGCGGCGGCTTTTTACGCCACGCATTTATTTTCAATATGTCGGCGCTGTGGAGTTTTTTACAGCATAATTGGAGCAGTTTCATTGTCATAAGTTTTTTCCTTGACGGCAGGACTGACGCCGAAATAATTTTGACGCACGCGGCGATTTACGTGGCACTGTTCATTGTAATGTTGCCGATTGAAAAATATTTTTTCACGCGAATGTTATTGCCGCAAGCTTTTTTTGATATTCGTCCGCAGGGCTTTTACATTGCCTTCCTGCCGCCGGTAATTTTAATGGCGCATTTAATTCGCCTTGCCGATAACGTGCTGGTTCATTCATGGGAAGAGCGACTTTCGCGAATGTACCTGCCTTTCGTTTTTTTATTTTTCTACAAGTACGTTTTGGAGGCGGCGCGCAGATTTTACCGGCAACGACGCATTGAAAAGTTGGAGCGGCGACTGGGTGAAAAGCTTGCCGAGTTGAAAGAGTATCATAACTTTATGCAGGAACTTCAAAAATCTGTTTCGGTAATGCGGCACGATTTAAGGCACAGTTACAGATTGATTTACACGTTGCTTGAAAGCGGTGACGTTGCTAAGGCACGGGAATATTTGATAACGCAGGAACTTTCGCTCGAATCTGCGATAGTTCGTCCCTTTGCTGAATCCGAAATTGTCAGCAACGCCATTTCAATTTACCTGCAACGCGCAGAAGACGCCGGTATAAAAGTTTTTCAGCGCATAGACATTCCCGACGAATTTAAAACCGATGAAAATGACTTCGCCTTACTTTTAGCCAACATTTTTGAAAATGCCATACGTGACATTGGACGACAGGCGGAAGGCTCACGAAAACTTTCAATCATAATTCGGCAGGAGGACGGCGTATTTATTTTGGAAATGACCACGCACTGTGACATTGACATACACTTTGATAAAGACGGCTTACCGAAGTCTTTTGACAGTACAAGCAGTCTCGGAATGAATTCACTTAAAAATTTCATAAAAAAATATAATGCCCACGTAGATTTTTCGCAGACAGAGGGGCAATTAAAATTTTCAATGTATTGGAGTGATTGAAATGGCGGAACATTTTCTTTTCGGCACGACAGTCACATTGATACACCTTTCCGGCGCCTATTTGAGATACCTGCCTTTCAGCCGCGAAATGTCGCAAGAAGAAATTTTAAAACTGCGCGAAAGATTTTTATCGTGGAGCGTTTTCAATGCTGCATTGTACAGCGTCTTTTCAATATTCGGCGTCAGTCTTGAACATTACGCCAAATTTTTTATACTCGGCTGGTTGCCGTACGTATTTATATCCGTCACGGTGATTCGCAACAAACCTTTTCAGCACGTCTTTGTATGCGGCATGCAGGGGCTATGGAATTTTATGTTGCAGGTTCTGGCGGCGCTGATAATAACGACAATTTACGGCGCGGTACAGCCGCAATATCTGCAGTTACATATGATGATTGACCTTGTAATTTTTATGTTACTTTTACCGATTGAACGCAAAGTTTTTGTGAATTTGTTACCTGCGCAAAATTTTTTTGAGACGCCGTTTTTAAAATGGTACGTTTCACTTCTGCCGGTCACGGTACTTTTCGGCACGGCAATTCCGATATTAAACACGGGATTTTTTCCGACGTGGCAGAAAAAAATTTCGCACCTCATCATACCTTTTTTCTTTTTCATGATGTACAGATCCTTAGGCATATATACTCAACAGGCGGAGGCGGAACAGCGGCGGGAGCAAACTGCGCGGCTTATGCGTCAACAATTTTTGTCACTGCGCGAGCATAATGCGTTAATGCAAAAAAGCCGTCACGAAGTTGAAGAGTTACGCAAGGATTTGGGTAACAGTTATCGTGAAGTGGACAGATTTTTAAATGAAGGCAACATAAAGGCGGCAATGACGTATATTCGTGAGCAGGACGCATTGCTTGACAAAACTGCGGTGAAAAAATTTTGTGACGCGCCTTTAGTCAATGCGGCGTTGTCCATTTATTTTCAGCGCGCAGAAGATATCGGCGTGAAGTTGAAACAAAAAATAAATCTGCCGGAAAATTTTTCGACAGATGAAAACGATTTGGCGATTTTACTTTCAAACCT
>CAMJNB010000244.1 GCA_946407175.1 uncultured Selenomonadales bacterium
CCCAATCTCTTTAGGCTCAAGCCCGTAGCCCTCAAGCGCACTGATTGCATAAGCGGCAGGCTCACTCGCGCCCAAGTACACGCGGAAATCTATCATATAATTTTCGTCGCGGAGCAATGCAGGCGGCAACGATTTCCTTATCCCGCTCTCGAAACTTTTCCTAATCCGCTCGCGAACGTCCTTCCTGTAGTTGACGGGGAACGACAAAATATAATCCAGATAAATTTGATGGTGCATGTTGTTGATATAAAGTCCGAGATAATACGCGTAAAGCTCAATGGGGTCGAAGTCGCCCGCGTCAATCTCTTTGGTCTCAAGGTAGGGTTTAATCTCCTGAATCACGCCGCGCAAATCCTTTAGCACAGGATAATTTTGCTCGTCCTTAGCCCACTGCTTTAGCTCGCTGAATACAGAATTATAAACCGAACTGCCGACGTTATCTTTGAAAATCGCGGAGGCGGCTTGGTGCGAAACAGTTACGTCATTCCACTCGGTGAAAGGTCTGCCTATTCGTGCGCGGTACGCCGTCAAAAAATTTTGCAGGTTGCGCAGTTCAATGACGGTCGGATTTTCAAAATCTTTCATGGTCGGAACTTTTGTATAATCGCCCTGCCCGATTCTAAGCATACGCGATTCACCGTCACGACAAACTACGATTGTACTTTTGGTGCCGAAGTCTATTGCACAAATGCCGTTTTGCCGCACGTCGAGTTGCGGCGGTCGCGCTACAAGCATTTCACCTTGCGGCAGTTGCACTTGCACCGAATCTTGCGCCGAATCCTCAAACAATTCCCAATGCCCTTTGTTTACGTCGGTAAGTTGCCGATCTTCGTAAGGCTGAATGTTGGCGCGTTTGTGGTCACATTCCAACAGCTCTTTAATCAGCGGTTTCACCGAGCCGGTGTATTTTTTTTGTCCGCTAATCACGCCGTCAAGCGTACCGCTTATGTCGAAGTCGTAATCAAAAACTTTCGCCGTGAACTTGCCGCTAAGTACGTCGCGTTTAAAGTGTTCGCCGTCAAAAATTATATTTTTGTTGTCGTCGAAGGAAACGTATTCTTCAATTTTGGAATAATCGTCAATGAAACTTTTGAAAAGCTTTTCTTGCTTAGGCTTGAGACCTTCGGGGACAAGTCCGAGCTGAATCCACGTAAAGAAAGCGTCGTGATAACTCATTGCCGCCGCATTTTTGCCGCGCAGTCTGTGAATTGGAACAAGGGTAGCACTTCTATTGCAAGCGCCGCTTCTATAATCACAGCTATTATCATAAATTATTATATTATTAGGAATAGAGTACCATGTTGTACAGTTACTTGAACTTTTAACTCTTGTACTAATCGAAATCATATTTTTGTGGTCAGCAGAACAATACTTTAAACATCCACTCGAATCAACGTAAGGATTGTTATTGTCCTTACGAAAAATTTTTTGACATTCCTCAGAAGTCATAGCTATAAAGGTAAAACCTTCTTTTTGCCAATTTGAAAAATTCCAAACTGCACTTCCGGCGTTACAATTAAATACAGGCAAATCTTTTTTCTCCATGCGCGGGAAAAGTCCGGCAACGTCGCGGTCAAACCACAGAAATTTATTTTTAAACAGAACAAAGCGTTTATCGGCGGCCGGAGCGATGTCGTCTTTGAGCGTTGCAAGGCGTTTGGCAATTTCGTCACCTTTGGCAACGGCGGCGTCGGTAAAAATGTGGTCGAACTGCGCGCGATTGACACATACAAAGTCGCGGCGCGTCGGACGATTAATAGGCAAAGAATTTTCCATGAAAGCAACTCCTTAACTAACTTTAACTAACTTGAACGATAGATTTTCTGATAATGCGGCGGTTATAGTCGTTGCGAAAACCGGGCAAATGAACCTGAGCAACTTTGCCTTGAGCGCGACTGCCGGGCGCCTCACTGTGCAAATCTGAATCGAAACGATCGCCTTCATTGACGGGCAAAATTGAATAACTTACCTGCGTGCTGGAAGAATTAACCAGCTCCAAAGAATATTCAAAGACCTGCCACAAAATTTCGGCGTCGTGCTGCCGAGAGTTCATAACGCATTCACGCAAAACGTCCCAAATTTTTTCAAGCGATTCAGACTGTGCGCCGCCGCAAATAAATGACGTAAAATTATCGCGGGTGAATACGCCTTGAAGAAGTTGGCGGGAATGTGCGCCGAGCGATTGATATTTTTGAAAGAGTTGCCAGCCGCGCGAAAATCTTTGTTGCAGTTGCTCTTCCAATTCGGAAATTTTTAAATTGGCGGCGTCAAGTTCCTGTTGCAAAGATTCAGCGCGTTGCTGTTCGCGCGTGAAAGTGTTTTGCCACTCCGCCAATTTGTTTTGAAAATCCTTTGAACTGCGCTCCGATTGCGACAGAGAATTTTCAAGCCGCGAATTTTTGTACTGCGCATTTTGAATTTTTTCTTCCAAATCTTTAACGCGCTGTTGAAATTGCGACAAATTATTTTTAAGGCGGAAGTTTTCATCTTCGAGCCTAGAAATTTTTTCATCATCGGCAGGTGCGGGTTCATGGTACGGTGTAGCAGGTTCGGAAAAAATTTTTGGCGCATTGACGATTTTCAAAATTTTTTCTTTAACTTCTGCGTCGTCGAGTAGCCTAAGCAGTTCGTAATTGGTCATAAAATTTACCTCACAGGTTCAAAAGTGTAACTAAAATTTTTAATGTCGACGTCTTATTCTAAAAAATTTTATTATTCCACAGAGTCCGCGTAATTCCTTTATTCGGCGCATAACTCCTACCGGCTACCGGCTAAAATAAAAAAGACTTGAAGTAAATTTTCAAGTCCAAATTTTTTTGATTAGTGTTCAACCGGAACAACAAAACCGTGAATTTTTGTGGTATGCTTAGCGTGTTGTATTATGCTTTTTTTGTTTCCGTGCTTTTTACCTTAGCGGGATTTTGCATGGCGCCGAGTGCATATTCGCAACATTGACCAACCAAATTGTTCATAGAGACGCCTTGCTCCTGCGCGACGGTTGCAAGGCGTTTCACTAAATCGACGGGAAGTCGAAAGGTTTTGTTGACCATTTCCACTTTCTTAACCTTAAACAAAAAAATTCTCCTCCTTTCACCTGCATTTTAGAGGAGATTTTTTTAGTATTATACACCGCAATTTTTGAACTTTTAATTTAGTGCAATTCTGATTGTAAGTTAATCGCCGCCGCCAAAAATTTTTTCAAGCCGTTCAATAATTTTTTCCGACAAATCTTTTTTGGACATCTTAGCAAAATTTTCAACCGTGCCGTCACGATAAATCAGCGACGCGATATTTGTATCGACGGAAAAGCCCGCGCCTTCCGCCGTCACGTCATTTGCAACTATCATTTCCAAATTTTTTTCTTCAAGCTTTTTCCGCGCGTAGTCAAGCAGATT
>CAMJNB010000245.1 GCA_946407175.1 uncultured Selenomonadales bacterium
CTTCGACTTGAAACGCGGCAATTTAATTCGTTTCGCTATTTTTAAAACCAACCACACCGAATTTGCCGTACTGGTTACAATGTCGCAACTTATCTCAAGTCACTTCGACGCCAAAAATTTTTTTCAAGCGGCACTGGAAATTTCAAATTACAAGCGCGTACAAAAAAATTCAACCTTAAATCAGCCGCAACAAATGGAAGGCGCGATACGTGACTACTGGGCGCGTGTATTAAAAGACTTGCCGCCGCTGCCTACACTGCCTTACGCCAAGCCTTCCAATGCGCCGTACAATCCAAAAGTTTTTCGTGAAAATATTCCCGCCGATATTTTGTCTGACCTGCGCGAAAAGGCAAAATCAAGCCGCGTCATGCTTATGAGTATTTTGCAAAGTGCGTGGGGATTTTTTCTGCAGGCAGTACGCGGTTTAAATGACGTGATTTTCTGCCAATTCGGTTTAAATACTAAAGGCGACGACAATTTATCGATTAACGTCATTCCCGTGCGACAAAAAAGTCCCGGTTCAATGACCGTCGAACAAATTATCACGCAACAATTTCGTCAAATGGTTGTTTCTCAACCCTACGGCTTTTTCGACTGGGACGCCTTACAAAAATTGACTCACGGTAAAACTTTTGACCACTATTTAAGCTTTCTTGACTTCACCGGCACGCAGACTTCAACCTACACCGAATCGAAGGCAAGCACCGAAGGCACGCTTATTTCAAGCAATTATTGGGACCCGCAGGGTATGAAACTCGGCGTATATTTTCAATACGCGACAACAAGTCTTTCTATAACCTTTTTGTACGACGCCAACAAATTTTTCAAAAATATCGGTGAACGCTTTGCAAAAATTTATAACGTCGTACTGCGCGAAATTCTCGTACATTGGCACTCGCCTTTCTTCACATTTATTGAAAAGCTTAATCGCCAACTTAAAATTGAAGTTGAACAAGACCATGAAATTATCGGCAAAGACGACAGAAGAATTATTGATGACTTCCTTATAAGAAATCCGATTTTGCAGGGCAGCGGCTCCGGTACCGTTGCATTTTTTGCCGACAGTGCACAGCTCTTTTCAAAATTTGAAGGCGACAGAATTTACGGCGAGATTTTGGAGAAAAATTTGGTCTTCGTCGTTGAAGGCAAGGTGGCGCGAAGTTTGGATACAGGTGACGGCTGGTTTAAGACGCTCGACATAATTTCCGCCGGCGGTTGGATTAATGAAAATGTATTTTTAGAAAAACGCCGCACGAGTATTTCTGCCGCAGTGCTTACCGAGCAAGCGAAAATTTTAACCATACCGCTTGAAAAAACCGAATCGCTTTTCATTAAGCACCCTGACACCGTAAAAACTTTTTTCGCACACCTTTTAAAGCAAATGGAAAAATATCAAGTACTTTGGTTGAGGAGTTAGATCGATGGATCGATAGTGGTTGGATCGATGGTATTTGCCTGAAAGCTAAAAAAGGAGGCGACGTAAAATTTTTAATGACAACTACCGCGCAGAAGTGGGGCATATAAATTTTTTAAACGTCCTGCCGCTGAACTATTTTTACGCTACCGGCGGCGCGAAAGATTTTAATTTAACCTTAGGCGTTCCCGCATTGGTCAATGAAAAAATTAAAAATAACCTGCTCGACGTAAGCTTAATGTCGTCAATCGAATACGCGCGGCAAAGTGAAAATCTCGTGCTTGTACCGAAAATTTGTATCCGCGCAGAAGGTGACGTCACAAGCATAATTTTACTTTCAAAAAAGCCGATTGATAAACTTGACGACGAAAAAGTTGTGATAACTGCCAAGTCTGCAACGGCGCATTGTCTGCTGAAAATAATTTTGGCTGAAAGTTACAACGTCAAGCCGCAATACGTCGTGGAGCATTTAAACGTGGAAAATCCCGTACCTGTCGACGCTACCGCCGCGCTGTTCATTGGTGACGAGGCGCTTTACCTGCACTTGCACCGACAGGAAAAATTTTTTTATTACGACTTAGGTAATGAATGGCAGAAACTCACCGGTCTTCAAATGGTTTACGCGGTATGGGCGGCGCGTAAAAATTTTGTACGCAACTATCCTGCACTTTTTCATAAAACTTGCAAAATGATTTATGACGGTTTAAAATTCGGTCTGCAAAATAAATCGGCGGCAATAAATTCAGTTTTGAAAAGTGTACCTTTCACTTTCGCGGAGCTTGATAAATATTTGGGCGGCGTAATTAAGTGGGATTTAACTTCACAAGGTATTGACGCGCTGAAAATTTTTTATCGGCTCGCGCATAAAAATAATTTGTTGCAAGAAGTTCCAAACTTCGCGCCGCAGGAGGTTTTTTTATGAAACTTTTTAAAACGGCAGGCAGGATTAATCGCGCACCGTATATCGGCTACACAATCGGTATGAATGTGGCGGCGGTAATTCTTTTTCTCGCAATGGTTGTAGTGATACTACCTTTTATGCCGGCGGACGGTGACATTGACGATGTGGACATGGCGGCGTTTGAATCGGCGGCGGTACTTGCAATTTGCGTTGTCATGCTCCTTTTCATGGCGATATCAACCATTCTCTATGTGACGCTGTCAATTCGGCGCCTGCACGATATTGAAAAGGACGGTATGTTTGTACTGCTGGCGTTTGTACCGACGGTCAACTTTATTTTCTGGCTCTACCTTTGCATTATGAAGGGGACTGACGGTCCGAATCAGTACGGCGAAGACCCCTTGTCGAATTAAGAATGAAGAATTAAGAATTTTTACAAACTACAAGCTAAAGGAGAAAACAATTTATGAATATTACACTTGCAGGCAGGCTTAATCGTCAGCCTTACATTATCGGCTACTTAATCATCTCATTCATTTCCGCAATACTGACATATCTGACAAAAGATTCTACTTCGACGTTAATAACTATTTTTGTCGGTATAATCGGTATATTGTTGTCCATTACTCTGTTGACGTTGATAGTAAGACGTCTGCACGATTTAAATAAAAGCGGCTGGTTTGCGCTTATCCTGCTGATACCGTTTGTAGGATTTCTTTTCAGCTTATATCTTTGGTTTGCGAAAGGTACCGACGGTCCGAATCAGTACGGCGAAGACCCTTTGTGGAATTAAGAATAAAAAAATTATAATCCTTAATCCCTAGCCCCTAACCCCTAAAAATATTCTCTTGCCGTCAAAAGATTTTAGAGTTAAAATAATAAAAAAATTTTCGGAGGGTTGATTTTGGGAACGTTTGAAAGATTTAAAGACGCGCTTAAAAACGGCACGGTCACTCCCGAAGGCGGAGAACAATTATCACCACAGCTTAAGTACGATTACTTGGCGGCAGTTCATACTATGGAGCAGATTTTAAATCTTGAAAAAGAATTTAAAAATCGCAAGA
>CAMJNB010000246.1 GCA_946407175.1 uncultured Selenomonadales bacterium
TGGTGAGACTGCCGCAGTTAAATGGACGTGCGAAGGCGCCGGAAAATATGTCATTGAAGACGTTGAAAAACCTACGCGCGGCACGACCATTGTACTGCATCTTAAGCCGGAATTTTGCAAGGGCGAAGAGTTCGACTTCACCGACCATTACACGATTGAAAGTCTGATAAAAAAGTATTCCGATTACATTCGCTACCCGATTAAAATGAATTTCCACACGGAGGATAAAGATAAAAATCACGTTGTCGAAGTTCGCACGGTTAATTCAATGCAACCGCTTTGGACGCGCAATAAAGCCGATATCAAAGAGGAAGAGTACGAAGAATTTTTCCGCCACCAGTTCCACGAATGGGAAAAGCCTATGGAAATTTTTCATACAAAGGCGGAAGGTACAATCGAGTACACGGCGTTACTTTGCATTCCTAAACGCGCCGCGTCGAATTTATTTTTTGCCGACTATGAACCAGGTTTACAGCTTTATTCGCGCCACGTCTTTGTTATGGATAAGTGCAAAGACTTTTTGCCGGACTATTTCCGCTTTGTAAAAGGGCTTGTCGATTCACCGGACCTGCCGCTTAACGTGTCGCGTGAAATTTTGCAACAGAGCCGTGACGTTAAAAAAATCGGTCGCGCACTGGAAAAAAATATTCTTAAGCAACTTGCAAAGACGCTGAAAAATGACCGTGAACACTACGAAGAATTTTGGGCGCAGTTCGGCAAATCACTTAAAATCGGCGTGTACAATAACACATACGACAGCAAGGTTAAAGAAGATTTACAAGACCTGCTTTTGTTCGTAACGTCAAAGGATTTAAAATTGGCGACACTTGCCGAGTATGTGGAGCGTATGCCTGCCACGCAGAAGAAAATTTACTGCGCTACCGGTAAAGATGCCGAGTCCATTTCAAAGTTGCCGCAACTTGAAATTCTGCGCGAACGCGGCATTGAAGTCATTTACCTTGTTGATCCCGTTGACGAATTTGCACTCAACGCGCTTGTCAGCTACAATGGCAAAGACATTCAATTTGTCAACCGTGAAGACTTTGAATTGGAGGACGAAGATTCGCAGAAAACTAAATCTGAAATTGATGAATTGTCCCGCTCATACGAAGATTTATTGGTTGACGTGAAAGCCGCAATCGGTGAAAGTGTCAATGAAGTGCGTTTGACTTCGCGGCTTAAATCCGGCGCCGTATGCCTTATGACCGGCATTAATGGTCCTTCACTGAATATGGAGCAGACTTTTGCACCTATGAACAATCCCTTTTTCAAGGCGCATAAAATTTTGGGACTTAATCCGAATCACCCGCTTTTCAAAAAATTAAGCGGCATTCACGCGCAGGATAAAAATTCCGACAAGTTCAAAGATTTTTGTAAACTGCTTTACGCGCAAGCTCTTTTGATTGAAGGCATTATGCCTGACAATCCCGTTGACCTTGCGAATAAAATTGCCGAACTGATGAGTAGTAATTAGCTTTTAGCTGACAGCTTGCAGCTTACAGGATTATAAAAACTAAAAGCTGAAAGCTCCAATCCAATATGAAAAATGTTTTGATTATAAAACTTAGCGCAATCGGTGACGTGGTACACGCCCTGCCGGTAAGCGCCGCGCTGAAAGAAACTTTTCCCGACGCCAAAATTACGTGGGTAGTTGAGCCGCCGGCTTATGACTTGATTAAAATGAATCCCTGCGTTGATAAAATCATTCTCTTTCGCAAAAAAGATTTTCGCACGCTGAAAGGTTTTGCCAAATTATTTTTGCCGTTCCGCCGCGAAATTCAAAGTGAAACTTACGACGCGGTTTTAGATTTGCAGGGACTCTTTAAGTCGGCGGCAATAGCTTTTTTCGCAAAGTCCAACATTAAGCTTGGTATCTGCAATATGCGCGAAATGAGCGACAAAATTTCTAAACCGGTTGTCGGTGAAAATTTTCAAGGACACATTGTCGAGCGATACTTGGACACTGCGCGCGCGCTTGGTTGCAAGGTTGAAAAAGTCACCTTCCCGCTTATCGTGCCGCCTGCCGAAATTAAACGCGCCGATACAATTACGAATCACTTGGGCTTACGTGCCGGCAATTCCTACGTTATCCTTGCCGCCGGTGCGAATTGGGCGAATAAGCGCTGGGACGTGAAGTATTTTGCCGAAATAGGCGACTGGCTTTACGATATGAACATTGTGCCGGTAATTGTAGGCAACGGTGCGGTTGACGTGCAGCGCGCGGCGGAGATTGAATCGCTTATGGAAATTCCACCGATTAACCTTGTCAACCAAACCAACTTGCCGCAGTTAACGCACGTAATAAAAAATTCCCGCGCAGTTATCGGCGGCGATACCGGCATTGTACATTTGGCGGCAGGTTTAAAAATTCCCGTCGTGATGCTTATGGGTCCCACCGACGCAAACAGAAACGGCGCTTACGGTCAGCCGCAAAACTCCATTGAAGTCGACAGAGATTGCAAAGGTTGTTGGAAACGCGCTTGTCCGAAAAATCTTGACTGCCTTGAAAATATTTCACCCGCGCAGGTTAAAGAGAAAATTTCTGCCGCGCTTGAAAATATTTCTTGCAATTTAGATTAAGTCACTTTATAATTTGTGTAACTTTAGAAACTAAAAAGCACCCCGTGAACGAAACGGAGTGCTTTCAGAAGTCGAGGCAAGCGGTTGCCTTTATCTTAAGTAAGTTGTTGGAATTTTGGTCGGACGCCTATAGCGTGTTGGGCTTAGGCGGCTGTTCCGCTTGTGGCGAGGAGTATCGCGCCGGTAATGGCGATGACCCTCACGATAATGTAAATTACCTTTTTCACTCGCGTCACCCCCTTTCAATCAGGGAGTGCAACCGCCTGCCGCTGTTCGACTTATCATAGATTATAACATAAATTCTGCCGTTGACAACGGCAATTTTTTTGTCACTAAAAAAGGCGTCCGCAATGCACGGGCGTCTTTAGTTAATTATGACAAGAATATTGCTTTTAAGAGGTTTTCGCTAAGACAATCTCTTCAATGCGGGCGTTTTCGGCTTCACGTTCACTCAAAAGGTGCGCATTAGCCATAGCGTTAATTACGACGAGCTGTCTTTTCTTCGCCAACATAAAATCCACGTACGGCGAATAAAGCGACGGCGCATTAGGCAGACCGGCTAACATTGCTGATTCGGCAACGGTTAAATCCTTAGGCTCTTTGCCAAAGTAACCCTGCGCCGCGTCGTAAATCCCGTAATAATTTGAACCGAAATAAATCGTGTTCAAGTAGAGTTCGATAATTTCATTTTTTGAAAAGTGGCGTTCTACATTCATAGCAAGCAGAAGTTCTTCAGCCTTGCGTGAGAATGACGGCTCCGAAGTCAGAA
>CAMJNB010000247.1 GCA_946407175.1 uncultured Selenomonadales bacterium
CATTGCCGCGCAGAATTTCTAATCACCCCTTGCCTAAGGTTAAATGCGTCGATATGCGGCATGAATTGCAATTCGGCAACAAAAATGTTTTAAGCCGAGCATTGCAAGCACTTTTGACGCGGACATTTGCCAAGCATCAGCAAGCAATTTTACTTTTGAATCGGCGGGGCTTTTTCACCTTCGTAATGTGTAGAGACTGCGGACACGTGATACACTGTCCCGAATGCGGTTTGCCGATGACGTATCATAAAGATAAAATGTTGCACTGTCACCACTGCGAAATTGAACGCGAACCGCCGACGGTTTGTCCCGCCTGTTTGAGTAAGCGCATAAAATATTTCGGCAACGGTACGCAGAAGTTGGAGCAGGAATTGGAAATAAATTTTCCCGACGCCAAAATTTTGCGTATGGATAGAGACACGACGACTACAAAACTTTCTCACCAAAAAATTTTGGACGCCTTTAAAAACGACGGCTACGATATTTTATGCGGCACGCAGATGGTTGCAAAGGGACACGACATTCCGAGTGTCACGGCGGTAGGAATTTTGAGTGCGGACTCTTCATTAAACTTTCCCGACTTTCGCGCAGGTGAACTTTGCTTTATGCTGATAACGCAGGCGGCGGGACGTGCCGGACGCGCAGAATTTCCCGGCTACGTTATTGTGCAAGCTTACAACCCCGACGCGCCTGCCGTGTTATTCGGTTGCAGGCAGGATTATGAATCTTTTTGCGAATATGAATTGGCGGAGCGCGAAAAATATTTTTACCCGCCTTATTCGCGGCTTATTAAAATTATTTTTACGTCAGAGAATCAAGACTACGCGAAGGAGCGGGCGGAATTTTTTGTAAGCGAATTTCAAGCTGAATTTAATTTCGGCGCGGCACGAACCGAGATTGAAGGTCCCATACCGGCTATGATTGCGAAACTGCGCGAAGTGTATCGATTCGCCGTGCTGATAAAAACTGAAGACCTTGACGCGGTACGTGAATTTTTGAGCAAAAAAAATCTGCACGTCTTTGACAGCGTACAGATTGACATAGACCCGCTTATTACTAATTAAGGATTAAGGATGAAAATTTCTCTTCCATCGCAAAAATTTATTATTTATTGTTGCCGAACCATTTGTTGTAAATTCTATCGTATTCGCCGTTGGAACGCAATGTTCTAAGCGCTCTGTTGATATTTGACAAAAGCGCGGAATTATCTTTTGAAACAATAATGCCGTATTGATTCTTAGTTATAAGGTTAGGCAAAGTTTTAAGTTTGAAATCGGGATGTGTCGCAATAAAATAATCATTAATGTAGTGGTCGTGTATAACAGCGTCGACGTTTACATTTTTAAGCTCTACAAAGCAATCATCAATGTCATTAAAAGATTTTACTTTGGAATTTTTAATTTTTTCGGCTTGTTCTTGACCTAATGAACCTCTTAATACAGCAATTTTTTTGCCCTCAAGCCCTTTAATGTCTTTTATCCATTTGTCAGCTGTAGGAAGTACTATTTGCAAACCGGATTCAAAATAAGGGTCTGAAAAATTTACTTTCTCTGCACGGTCAGCAGTTATAATTATTCCGCCAATAGCTAAATCAACTTCTTTGTTCTGCACGCCGAAGAAAAGATTATCGAACTCCATATCAACTATGCTGACGTTGTAACCCAGTTGATTGGCAATAGCACGAATCAAATCCACATCAAAACCTTGAGATGAGTTTGAGTAGTCATCTTTAAATGCAAACGGCGCAGAGTCTAAGTCAGTTCCCACCATTAAAGTTTTTTGTGCTGCTTGTGCAGTTCCACCGCCGAACAAACTAAACACACAGAAAGAAATTGTTAAAAGAATTGATGCTAATAATTTTTTCATTAAAAACCCCTCCTCAAAAAAATAAATTAATAACATTAAGAGTAACCCCACGCCTAAAGCGGGAGGGTATCGGCGAGTTTTGGTGAAATTTAACTTACATTGTAAATATTTGTTTATATCAATTTTATTATACACAAAGGCAACCTTTAAGTCAACAGATTAGTGAAGAGTGAAGAGTGAGGAGTGAAGAGTGTTAGTACTATTAACTAATCAAGAATTTAGTTTGCGTAAAATCAGCAGGACTTCACGGAAAAAATCTTTCTTCCATACCAAGTCAATAAAAATTTCCTTTGACTTCTGCGAATCGCGAAACCGTGACTGATACTTGTCCTGCAAGGCAACGTAACCCGCAGGCGAAATTTTCGGCGAATCGGTAAAGGCAATTTCAAGGCGTCGACCATTTAAAGTTATGGTCTTGACGCCGATTTTTTTTGCCAACGTCTTAACGCGCGCGACGTTTAACAGATTTACCACCGGCGCGGTAGGTTCGCCGAATCTGTCAATAATTTCGTCAAGCAAATCGTCAATTTCCTTTTCTTCCTTCACGACGGCAAGGCGCTGATAAATTTCAATCTTATGCATTGAATCGGGAATAAAATCTTTGTCTATGTACGCCTCAACCGGCAATGTCACGGCAGGTTCAACCTCCGTCTTTGCGGCAGGATTTTTCTGCAGACGACTTACCGCCTCTTCCAAAAGTTGACAGTACATTTCAAAGCCGACGCTTGCAATGTGACCATGTTGCTGTGCGCCGAGTAAATTTCCCGCGCCGCGAATTTCTAAATCCCGCATTGCAATTTTAAAACCGGCACCGAGTTGCGCAAACTCTTTCATAGCTTGCAGACGCTTTACCGCCTTTTCAGTCAAAACCTTATCGCGCTTATATACAAAGTACGCAAACGCCATTTGATTCGATCTGCCGACCCTGCCGCGCATTTGATAAAGTTGCGCCAAACCGAAATGATCCGCGTTGTAAACAATAATCGTATTGGCATTTGGTACGTCAAGCCCGTTTTCAATAATCGTGGTGGAAAGTAACACGTCGAACGCGCCTTCATAAAAATCCATCATGACATTTTCCAAATAGATATCGGACTGCTGACCGTGCGCCGTTTGAATTTTCGCCTCCGGCACAAGCTTAGCAAGCCGTGCGTGCATTAAGTCAATCGTTTCAATTTTGTTGTAGACGAAGTAAACTTGACCGCCGCGCCGAATCTCCCTGCGTATCGCATCCGCAATAATCGCGTCGTCATCTTCAATCACGTACGTTTGCACGGGAAAACGATTTTCCGGCGGCGTAGTAATTAAACTCATATCACGTGCACTTACAAGCGACATATGCAGTGTACGCGGTATCGGCGTGGCACTCAATGCCAACACGTCAACACCGGCAGTAAGCGAGCGAATTTTTTCTTTCTGCTTTACGCCGAATCTCTGTTCCTCGTCAATTATCAGCAAGCCCAAATCTTTAAACTCAACCTT
>CAMJNB010000248.1 GCA_946407175.1 uncultured Selenomonadales bacterium
AGTAATCGCAGGCGGCAAGGTGCGGGTATTTTTTTTCATTCAAATCAGCCGAACTTAAGTCTGCAACATCAAGAGCCTTGTCAATGTGCAAATCGCGTTTATTGCCGTAAGAATCTACGCGACCATAATCATAAATTCGGTATGAAACATTGGAGCTTTGCTGAACTTCCGCAAGCAAAATTCCCTTGCCGATAGAGTGAATCGTACCGGCGGGAATGAAAAAGCTGTCGCCGGACTTGACGTAGATTTTTTGTAAAATTTCAGTCAGCGTTTCATTTTTAATTCTTTCGGCAAATTCTTCTTTAGAAACGGTGTGATTAAGACCGAGATAAATGAAAGAGTCAGGCGCGGCGTCGATAATGTACCACATTTCGTGCTTGCCGAGTTGATTTTCAAATTTCTGCGCGTACTTGTCGGAAGGATGAACTTGCACGGATAAATTGTCCTGCGCGTCAATAAGTTTTATAAGTACGGGAAATTCGTCAATGCGGCAATTTTCTCCAAAAACTTTTGTACCTTCTGCGATAAGGTATTGGCGAAAAGTTTTTCCGGCGTAAGTGCCGTTTAATATGGTTGAGGCGCCGTCTTTGTGCGCGGAGAGCATCCACGCTTCAGCTAAAATATCGCCGTAATAATCTATGCCGTAATCTTCAATTAAACGCCGTCCGCCCCATAGATAATTTTTGCAAGCAGGCGACAATTTTAAAATATTTATTTAAATCACTCGCTTTTGGATTAGCCGGTAGCCGGTAGCTAGTAGCTAGTAGTTTCATTCTTAATTCTTAATTCTTTTAATTCCTCTCTTTGTCGTTTGAATCGCCGGGCGAGGGTACATCATCATAAGAAGGCGCAGGCTCATAAGCCGGCTCCGGCGAAGGCGCAGGTTCATAAACCGGCTCGGACGAAGGCGCAGGTTCACTCGGCGTGTCACGATAGCCGGGATTATACGCATTTTCATCGCCCCAATTATGTCCGCCGTTATTGGAATTATCATAACTTGGCGAATAATTGTAATTATCGTTGTAAGAAGGCTCCGAATAATTGTCATTGCCGCCTTGCGAAGAGTAATTGTCTTCTTCATAACCGTCACCTTGATTTGAGTAATTACCGCCGCTGTTATCGTCATAAGAATTTGTTGCGGGAGGTTCGCCGTGATATTCGGGCGTCAACCTTTCAAAATCATGTGCAGGCGTATTCAGCAAGGCATTTTGCATGAACATACTCCAAATCTGCGCGGGAATGCCGCCGCCCATAATTCCTGCAAGCGGCGTGTTGTCATCGTTGCCGACCCAAACACCTGCAACTAAATCCGGCGTGTAACCTACAAACCATGCGTCGTGATAATCTGAAGTCGTACCGGTTTTACCTGCGGCGGGACGTCCAATCTGCGCGGCTCTGCCTGTACCGCGTTTAATAACGTCTTCAAGCATACTTGTCAAGGCGGACGCACTTTCGGGAGTGACAACCTGCTTAGCTACCGGTGCCGCCTCTTCCAAAATGTTTCCGTTTCGGTCAAGCACTTTCGTAATGACAACGTGCGGAATGTAAAGCCCGCTGTTTGCAAAGGTACAATAAGCGTTTGTCAGCTCCAAAGGCGTAACGCCGCGCGTCAATCCGCCCAATGCAGTTGAGTAGTTGTTGTCGTTTACCGGACCATCCAACACGAAAGTAGAAATGCCCATTTCGTAAGCGTAATTAATTGCTTGATACATACCCAGCGCCGCCGCAATTTTAACCGTCGGCACGTTCATTGAAAAAGTTGCAACGGTACGCATTGTGACGGGACCGGAAAATCTTCCGCTGTCATTTTGCGGCGACCAACCGTCAATCGTTATGGGGCTGTCCTCAATCACGGTATCCGGCGTAAAATTATTTTCCAGCGCCGCGACAAATACAAAGGGTTTAAACGCTGAACCCGGTTGACGCTCCGCCATTGACGCGCGATTAAATTGATCTGTACCACGACCGCCTACCATTGCTTTAACGTAACCTGTCTTAGGGTCAATCGCGACTATTGCACCTTGCGGCTGAATAACGCCGTTAGCGTCAGTGTAGTCAGACGGCAGGTAAGTTAAAAGCGCTTGCTCCGCCATACGCTGTACGTCCAAATCAATCGTCGTGTAAATCTTCAAACCTTCCTTGTAAAGCGCGTCGGCACCGTACTTTTCAACCATGACATTTGTCACGTAATTTATAAAGTACATTGCGTCCTTTTGTTCTTCGGGACGATTCGGCGCGGCGAAGACCAACTCGAAATCTTTCGCCTCACGCGCTTCACTCGGCGTTATGTACCGGTACTTAACCATTTGATCCAGTACTAAATTACGTCTCGTAATTGCCGCTTGCATATTGTTAAACGGCGAATAGTAGTTTGGACTTTTCGGAATGCCGGCTAACAATGCGCACTCTGATAAATTTAAATCCTCAACATTTTTATCAAAATAAATTTTTGACGCCGCTTGTACGCCGTAAGCACCTTGACCGAAATAAATTTGGTTCATGTACATTTCCAAGATTTCTTGCTTGGTATACTGCTTTTCAATCTGCATTGCCAAAAATATTTCTTGAATCTTGCGTTTGAAAGTTCGCTCCTGCGTCAAGTAAGCATTTTTAGCCAGCTGTTGAGTGATTGTAGAGCCGCCTTCGGCAATTTCCTGTTTCATAATGTTTGCATAGAAGGCGCGCAGTAAACCTTTCGGATCAATGCCTTTGTGTTCGTAAAAGCGATTGTCCTCAACGGCAATGAATGCGTGTTGCAGGTTAATCGGTACTTGCTCAATTTTTACAGGCATACGATTTTCTACGGCGTGAATGTTTGCAATTTCGTTTCCTGCAGAATCATAAATTTGCGATGACGCAGGCGGCAGAATATCTTCTGAAATGTCGGGTTTGGCGTTTATGTTAGCCGTAAAAAATCCTATTGCAACACCTACGGCGGTGACGATTAGAAATATTATGAGTCCAAAAAGAATTTTAAAAAATAGCGTCAGCTTATTTCGTGCGGCGACTCGTTTTTGGCGCTCTGCAGACGCGTCATTTTCGTGCTCTGACATAAAAATTTCCCTCCCGCGCAGATTTTACCACAAACTACCGCTACACGTCGACAACTTTTTTTAATTTAGCTTGTAGCTGGTAGCTAGGGCGTGTTGAATAATAGAAAAAATGATAAAATAGCGTTGGGGTGACAAAATTGAAACGCTATGAATTAACTGATGAACAGTGGGATAAAATAAAATATTATTTTGAAAACAAGAAAGGCAGACCTTACAAGAATCTTCGTGCTACTATTAACGGCATCATTTGGATATTGAGAACCGGAGCAAT
>CAMJNB010000249.1 GCA_946407175.1 uncultured Selenomonadales bacterium
CATACTTGAATGAAATTTGCAATGCTTTGAATTTTAAGTTCATTACTTTTCTTTAGCTATAATTTCATTCTGGTAGTGGAAACACTCCTGCGCAATGTCCTTGTTCAAAATAAGAAGGCAAATTAAATTCGGAATTGCCATTAAGCCGTTCATGGTGTCTGAAAAATTCCATACAATATCAAGCGTCTGCGTGGCGCCAATGAATGTAATGCAGCTGAAAACTGCGCGGTAAGCGTAGATAACACTGCGGTTGCTGATAAGATATTCCAAAGACTTTTCGCCGTAATATTCCCAGCCGAGAATTGTTGAAAATGCAAAAAGCGCAAGGCTGATTGAAACAATTACGCGCGCCCAATCGCCGAAAACCGTACTGAAAGCCAAAATCGTAAGCTCCGCGCCGGAAATCAACTTGCCTGTACCGATATCAACCGCGCCGAGCATTCCGGAACTTGCAATAACCGTACCGGTCAAAAAGCAGATTATCATCGTGTCAAAAAAAGTACCGGTCATATTAACATAGCCTTGACGTGACGCATGGTCAGTACGCGCCGCCGCCGCCGCTATAGGTGCCGAGCCGAGTCCCGCCTCATTTGAAAATACACCGCGTGCCACGCCCCAACGCATTGCCGTCAACATTGTGGCAACGATTGAACCGCCTACGCCGCCTGCAACTGCCTCCGTTGAAAACGCCATTTGAATCATTGTCGCCCAACCGGAAGGGACATTTTCAAAATTTACGATAATTACAATTAACGTCACGACAATGTAAAATGCCGCCATTGAAGGTACAATGACGCTGGAAACTTTGCCGATTGAATGGACGCCGCGCATTAATACCGCCAATGACAGCACGGTTAAAACTACGCCGGTCATCCATGTTGGTATTGAAAAACTTGCGCTGAAAGCCGAGCTTATGGAGTTAGCCTGCGTCATGTTGCCAATGCCGAATGACGCGCAGACTGCGAAGAATGCAAACAGCGCCGCCATGCATTTGCCGAACGCGCCGCCGATTCCGTTTTTCATCGCGTACATAGGTCCGCCCGACATTTCGCCGACGGAATTTGTTTCACGGTATTTTACTGCCAAAACCGATTCGCCGTACTTAGTCGACAAGCCGAAAGCCGCGCTTATCCACATCCAAACTATCGCACCGGGTCCGCCGAGTACCATTGCCGTCGCGACGCCTACGATATTGCCCGTGCCGACCGTTGCTGAAAGTGCCGTCATCAGCGATTGGAAGGGCGAAAGGTCACCTTTGTGCTCCGCCTTATTCTGCATTATCAATTTTATTGAATAAATCAAATTTATCCACGGCAAAAATTTTAGGCGTATCGTCAAAAATATGCCCGTGCCTACCAACAACGCAAGCATTATCGGTCCCCAGACAAAGTCGTTTACGTCATTGAGTAATTGCGACAAGTCCATTACTAAACCTCCTATACCTTAACTTTACATTAAATTACGGCAACAAAAAAACGCCGAAACTTTGAAAAAAATTCCGACGAAAATTATATTTTAAGATAACATCATTGTCAATTAATGACGTAGAGTATACAGTTTAAGTCATATGTTAAAGCTTAAAAAATCATCGCTCCAAAGTCCTGACGCGCCGGTCAATGGTTGAAAGTCCGCGATACACCGTGCCAATGTCGATAGATTCGCCGCGACTTGCAACGTAGCGTTCCAACTTTCTCTTCACGCGTTGTAAGGCGTTGTCAATGGATTTAACGTGACGATTCAAGCCCAGCGCAATTTCTTGATACGACTTGCCGTCAAGATACGCCATTAAAACCTGCCATTCCAAATCGCTTAGAATTTCTTCCATCTTTTTTTCTATCGCCAAAAATTCTTCGCGACTTATCACCAATTCTTCTGGATCTGCAACCTTCACGCCGGATATCACGTCAAGTAAAGTCCTGTCCGAGTCCTCGTCATAAATCGGCTTATTCAGCGAAATGTAGGAATTTAGCGGAATATGTTTTTGGCGCGTCGCAGTTTTAATTGCGGTGATTATTTGGCGCGTTACGCATAGCTCTGCAAAGGCGTGAAAGGAAGAAAGTTTATCGCTTTTGAAATCGCGAATCGCTTTGTAAAATCCAATCATACCTTCTTGGATTATGTCTTCGCGGTCTGCACCGATTAAAAAATATGACCTTGCTTTGGCGCGTACAAAACTTCTGTAACGCTGAATCAAATATTCCAGCGCCGCGTTGTTCGTATTTTCCTTTATTTCTGCTATTAATTCTTCGTCCGTCAATGCATCGTACTTTGCAGAATCATCGTAGGTGCCGACATCAAAACCGCTGCTTGTGTTAGTGTCCATTTCACGACCTCCGTCGACTGATTATAACCTACAATTTTTTTTTAGTCAAACGATTTAAACATATTTAATTCTGCAAATTTTTAAAAATCCTTTTTTTATTCACAAAAATTTACAAAAAAATTTTCGCAATGCTAACTTTGACGCAAAACTTTTTCCAATTCCGTTACAAGGTTATCTAAGCGCCGATATTTTAATTTGTAGCTGACGCGATTTGCAATCAGCCGCGCCGTGCAGTCCATAATGCTGACAATTTCTTCCAAATTATTTTCTCTAAGCGTCGTACCGGTCTCAACAATGTCAACAATACTTTCTGAAAGGTCGACAATCGGTCCGAGTTCTATTGAGCCGTTAAGCTTGATATATTCCATTTGCATGCCGCGTTCGGTAAAAAATTTTTCGGCAATGCGCGGAAATTTCGTGGCAACTCTTGTATAGGCGTAGTCCTCAAGCCTGGCACGCTTTTTATCTTTCGGCACCGCCATCATCAAATGACATTTGCCGAAACCTAAATCAAGCAGTTCATAAATATCTTTGCCCGATTCGGCGATAACGTCCTTGCCTATTATGCCGATATCCGCCGCGCCGTGTTCGACGTAGGTGGGAACGTCCGCAGTTTTCGTGATAATAAATTTAAGCCGCAGTTCTTCATTTTCTATTACCAGTTTGCGCGATTTTTCTACTAAACCTTCGGCAGTCCAGCCGACTTTTTTTAAAAGCTCCGTCGACAATTCAAAAAGTTTTCCTTTCGGCAAGGCGATTGTGATAATGGATTCGTCCGTTTTAATTCACTCCCCGTGAAAATGTATCAACAAAATTTTTGCTTGCGGCAGGACAACTTCACTGCAACTCGTCACTCGCCGACTGTTTAAAGTATATTAATTTGAAAACACAAAGTCAAGCCGCGTTATGAAGGCATGAACTTAGAGTGCGGCGGCAAACTCAACTTTGGCTTTGAACTTACTTTTTCTTTGGCGCAAAGAAAAAGTAACAAAAAGAAA